>JAHDFV010000371.1 GCA_020627985.1 Saprospiraceae bacterium | reverse complement strand
GACATTACATCCGAGGAATCTATAAAAGAATTAATCGACTCAATAATAAATGAATACGATAGAATAGATGGCTGGATAAATAATGCTTACCCAAGAACTAAAGATTGGGCTAACAAATTTGAGGATATACCAACAGAATCATGGAAAAAGAATATTGATATGCACCTTAATGGTTATTTCAATTGTTGCCAAAAGGTATTGGAACAAATGAAAAAACAAAAATCAGGCAGCCTTATTAATATTTCATCTATTTACGGAATTTTAGGACCTGATTTCTCTGTGTATAATGGAACCGAAATGACAATGCCAGCAGCATATGCAGCTATAAAAGGAGGTCTAGTAAATTTAACTAGATATTTGGCATCATACTATGGAGAACATAATGTTAGAGTAAATTGTATTTCTCCAGGGGGGATATGGGATAATCAACCAGAAACATTTGTTACAGCATACAGTAATAAAGTACCTATGAAAAGAATGGGGAAACCAGAAGATATATCACCATCAGCCGTATTTTTATTGTCAGATGAAGCGGGATATATAACAGGACATAATTTAATAATAGATGGGGGGTGGTCAATCATTTAAAATTTGTTTTATAGAGATTCATAATTAGAACTGATTGAATATTCTTTTTATTTTGAAACAGAATCTATAATTTTTTGGCTCTAAAACCAAGTATTATTCTGGATATAGCTTCACGAACCATTGTACTAAGAAACGAGTAAGTAATAAGTTGTACATTTTGAGAGAAAGAATTTGTAGCAAGGCTAGGCATTTTTTGAGGAAATAACAGAGCTATTGCTGAAAAGAATAACGACACATTAATATGAAAGATTATCGGTAAAATGTATAAAATTTCATACTTCGATAATAGATGCCCAACTAGGTTGGGGTTTCGCAAATTTTAAGAAAAAAAGATGAATAAGAAAGTCTTGGTAACAGGTGCAGATGGATTTATAGGAAGCCATCTTGTAGAACACTTATTAGAGAAGGGGTATAAGGTGAAAGCATTTTGCCTATATAACTCATTTAACTCTTATGGATGGTTAGATACATTTCCCAAAGAAAAACTAGACCAGATTGAAATTTTTATGGGGGATGTAAGAGACCCTAATGGCGTGAGAGTAGCAATGGAGGGATGTGATTGGGTTTTTCATTTAGCCGCATTGATAGCTATTCCCTATAGTTACCATTCTCCAGATAATTATGTAGATACAAACGTAAAAGGAACATTGAATATCTTACAAGCTGCTAAACAGCTTAATATAGAAAGAATTTTAGTTACATCAACATCTGAAGTTTATGGTACAGCTCAATATGTTCCAATAGATGAGAAGCATCCATACCAAGGACAATCCCCTTATAGTGCTACAAAAATTGGAGCTGATAGGATAGCTGAATCATTTTATCGCTCATTTGAAATGCCGATTACTATTGTCCGTCCGTTTAATACATATGGACCTAGGCAATCTGCGAGAGCTGTAATACCTACAATTATTACCCAGTTATTAAATGGTGCTGAAGAGATAAAATTAGGGGATTTAACTCCTACAAGAGATTTGGTTTATGTAGGAGATACGGTAAGAGGATTCGAAGCAATAGCCAGAGCAATGAATACTGTAGGAGAAGAAATAAACATTGCAACTCAGGACGAGATTACAATAGGCGAATTAGCAAACAACATGATTAATCAAGTTAATCCTAATGCTAAAATTGTTCAGGATGAACAAAGACTTCGTCCTTCTAAAAGTGAGGTATTCAGGTTATATGGTTCAAATCAGAAAGTAAAAGCAATGACAGATTGGTCACCAAATTATGATCTAACTTCAGGAATAAAGGAAACTATTGAGTGGTTCAAGATCAAAGAAAACCTCAAAGGATATAAATCTAACATTTACAATATATAAGTATGATACCTTTATCTATTCCAAGTTTAAATGGAAACGAATGGAAGTATATCAAGGAATGTCTTGATACAAATTGGGTTTCCTCAGTAGGTAGTTATGTAACTTTATTTGAAGAAAAAGTTGCTGAATTTGTAGGAAGTAAATATGCTGTGGCTACATCTAATGGTACGGCAGCATTACATGTTTCCCTTTTACTTTCTGGAGTGGAGAAAAACGACTATGTAATTGTTCCAAATATCACTTTCATTGCTTCAATAAATTCGATTAAATATTGTAATGCAGATCCGATACTGATTGATGTAGATTCTGAAACATGGCAACTGGATTTGGATTTGTTAGAGCAATTCTTGAAAGAGGAAACGGTTCTTGATAAAGGAACTCTTCTTTATAAGAAAAATAAAAGGAGAATAAAATGTATGATGCCCGTTCATGTATTAGGTAATATGTGTGATATGGTAAAAATGTCTGATTTGGCAGATAAATACGGCCTGAAAATAGTAGAAGATGCCACAGAATCCCTTGGTACTACGTTGAATGGACAATCATCAGGTACTTTTGGGGAATTTGGTTGTTTTAGTTTTAATGGGAATAAAATTATTACTACAGGTGGAGGGGGGATTATCGTGACAGATAATGAAATGTTAGCTAAGAAAGCGAAACATATTACTACCCAAGCAAAATCAGATCCATTAGAGTATGTGCATGATGAAATTGGTTTTAATTATAGACTGGTGAATATCCTTGCAGCTATGGGAGTAGCACAAATGGAACAATTGCCAAAAATAATTGAAAGAAAGAAAGAAATAGCTGCGTTCTATTATGATGCTCTTGGGGGAATAGAGGGCTTGGAGTTTCAAAAAATAAACAAAGGGACTGATGTTAACCAATGGTTATTTACAATTAAACTGGATGATTCCAGAGCTATTCTAAAAAAATTAATTCATGATAAAATTCAAGCCAGACCTTTTTGGGTACCAATGAACCAATTGAGAATGTTCAAGGATGATATTTATTATAATCATTATGACAAATCGGATCAGGTTTATAAATCATGCTTGAGTATTCCTTGTTCAAGCGGAATTACTGACATGGAATTGGATAAAGTTGTTCGGGCTATTGTTCAATAACTTCTATTGGAATATTTGTTTCTTTGGAAAGTGTTAATTATATCTATGTATGGAAAATTTAATAGTTAATTCGTTAGTTGAAAATACCTGCAATCGGGCTATATTTATAACTGGTAGTGCTAGAAGTGGAACAACTATATTAGGAAAAGTACTTCATTCGATGAAAGGGGTAGAGTATACATTTGAACCCCCTAGTATTTTATCTTTGTTTAACGTAATTAATGATTTAGATGAAACTACATGGAAATTTTTGTTTAGAACTATCCTGTTTGAAGAATTATTGGTAAATAACCTTGCCGGAAGGAGTATCAATTGTAACCTGATGGATGATAGTTCAATTTATAAAGTAAAAAGCAAAGAGGAAATTGAAAGGCGGCATCACCAAACTAATACAAAATTAGACATGGATAAGATAGTGGTTAATAGTACCCCTGCATTTAAGTTGCCAAGTTTGGTGCCTTATTTAGAGAAAAT
>JAHDFV010000370.1:1116-3533 GCA_020627985.1 Saprospiraceae bacterium | reverse complement strand
AGGTAAATGGATTCCACCCGGCGGAATCGGCGGATAACTTGGAATTCATTTTCACGCCCGGCGGATAAGAAACGAAAAAGAGAAAGCTGTCGGCAACAATGTGTAAAATGTTCATAGCGGCTATGCGCCGCTACGCCATTTACACTAACCGTTCTGTCCAATTAAGAAAAAACAAAAATCAATCAATAAAGACAAGCTAAAAACGTACTTTTGAGGAATGATAAATGAAGTAAATGAACCACAATTAGAGCTATTCGAATCTTCTCATAAAAAGAAGGATACATCGATGACTTTTGCTGATAATATGAAATTACCAATTCATCGGTGGTTTCGGTATTCGGCTGGATTTTCAGGAGCTTGGGTTCGAGAATTGATAAAAGAGAAAAACGCTAAAAATGTTATTGACCCTTTTGCTGGTTCTGGAACTGTAATGATTGAAAGTGATTTTGCAGGTATTAATTCGTATGGCATTGATTCTCATCCATTTGTGAATCGACTGGGTAAAGCCAAATTGCTTTGGAAAGAAGACCCAAACAAGCTCAAAGATGCTTCGAACAGGCTAATAGAAATTGCATCAAATCATAAAATCGAGCAAAAGGAATATCCAACATTAATAGAAAAGTGCTACCCACCAGAAGTCATCACCAAATTAACTGCCTTAAAAGAAAGTTGGCAGAAAATTGAAGAAGATACTCCAACAAAAGAGTTATTATGGTTTTTAATTACATCTATACTTAGAAAGACCTCTCCTGTTGGTACAGCTTCTTGGCAATATGTACTTCCCAATAAATCTAAAAGCAAAGTAATTGACCCATTTATAGCATTTCAAGCAAAGTCTCATGAAATGGTTAGTGATATGCGAGTAATGCAAAAAAAATATCCAAATCATGGCAACTCACATATTTTATCAGAAGATGCTCGTGATATGGAAAGTGTTCCTGATGATTGGGCAGATTTAATAATTACTTCACCACCTTATGCAAATAATTATGATTATGGAGATGCAACCAGATTAGAGATGACATTTTGGGGAGAAATTGAAGGTTGGGGAGATTTGCAGAAATTAGTTAGAAAAAATCTAATTGTTTCATGCACCCAACACGCTACAAAAATTAGAAATCTAATAGAATCTCAAATTGACTCCTCTGAAATTGAGCCTATAAGAGATGAATTAAAACCTATCTATCAAAAATTGTCAGAAGTTAGATTAACTAAAGGAGGGAAGAAGAATTATCAATTAATGGTATTGGCATATTTCCATGATTTAGCCCAGGTCTTTAAAGAACTAAGAAGAACAACAAAACCTAATTCTGAAATGTGCTTTGTTATTGGGGATTCAGCTCCATATGGAGTATATGTTCCAGTTGATAGGTGGCTTGGCGAATTGGCATTGGCAAATGGATTTAAGTCGTTCTATTTTGAAAAGTTGAGAGATAGAAACACAAAATGGAAAAATAGAAAACATAGAGTTCTTTTGAAAGAAGGAAGACTTTGGATAAAAGGATAAAATTATGGCAAAATCACCCTCTCACAAATGGGGACAAATAATAGGAGATTTTTTAGAGCTTACTTTTGAAAAGGAACTTGCAAAATTTGCACGAAAGCATAAATTGTATCTTGACCAAAGGGGAGAAAGAAAGGCACGAAAAGGTAAAAAAGTTAGTTGGGTAGATTCATTTGGAAATGCCCATGATTTGGATTTTGTTTTAGAGCGAAATGGAACAAATAGCAAAATTGGTTCGCCTGTTGCATTTATTGAGAGTGCATGGAGAAGGTATACAAAACATTCAAGAAACAAGGCTCAAGAAATTCAAGGAGCGATTTTGCCCCTCGTTGCCACTCATAGAAATTATGCCCCATTCATGGGAGTAGTCTTAGGAGGTGTCTTTACCCAAGGAGCAATAACTCAATTGAAATCATTAGGCTTTGATGTCTTATATTTCTCATATGATACAATCGTAAAGGCATTTTCAAAGTTTGGAATTGATGCAAGTTTTGAAGAAAATACTCCGACAGCAGAATTTGATAAAAAGATTTTACAATGGGAGCAATTTGAAGATAAAGACAAATTGGCTAAATATCTTTTAAGATTAAATAAGGGGCAGGTAACTTCATTTTTTGAAGACCTCGAAAAGTGCGTTTCAAGATATATAATTTCAGTTCAAGTCATCGCTTTGCATGGGGATTCACAAGAGTTAGATTCAATACAAAAAGCTATTGATTTTATTGAATCTTATAGTAATCCAACAAATGGAAAACTTCCTTTAGTAAAATATGAGATTACCATTAAGTACAATAATGGAGATAAGGTAGAAGGTACTTTTAATGGCAAAGATGATACTTTGGAATTCCTCAAATCGTATTCATCGCCCATAGCAAAATAAAAAAGAAAACTGGACAGAACAAAGGCTAAAATG
>JAHDFV010000370.1:0-1106 GCA_020627985.1 Saprospiraceae bacterium | reverse complement strand
TAGCCTCCATTCGTCGGCTACTGCATTTAGCCAGACCGTTGGTGGCAATTAAAGAAAAAAATCCTACTAACTTCAAATGAAAATAAAAATAGATTATTTGTGAAGTGCATAATTTGTGATTCTGAAAATACTGCGAAATCAATAGAGCATATTGTTCCTGAAAGCTTTGGAAATAAAAAGTATTTAATGGAACGAAGCGCAATTTGTGATAATTGCAATTCGAGGTTTTCCAAATTTGAAAGTAAAGCTTTATCCAATTCTATATTTGCTGTAGAACGAGCTCGATTAGCTGTTCCGACAAAGAAGGGGAAAAATGTAAAAGGAAAAATAGGTAAATTTAATGTTGAGGGAGATAAAGAATTCCGGAAACAACACATTACCCTAAAAGGATTGGAACAAAAGGATTTAAAGAATTATGGCCCCGAAAGAGGAACTCATCAAATTAGGTTTGAAAGTTTTGACAAAAGCGAAGTTGCAACATCAAGATTTCTATTGATGCTGGGAATCGAATCAATCTATACGTCAAAAAACGAAATCTATGAAAAATATGACTTTTCCGAGCTTAAAGATTATTTGACAAATAAAAGCAATAAAGATTGGGGTTTTATTACGAACCAAAAGAATCCACTACTTTTTAAAAATGTTACTCAGGGCAAAATGAATAAATACCTAAGAAGTATCAATTGTGAATTGAAATATAATGACGAATATGAAACTTTTATTTCATTTCAAATACGGAGGTGTTGGAATGACAATTAATCTTTTAGATAGAGAGCTTTATTGGGTTGATGATTATAAAGAGAAATATGAAAAAACGATAATATTTCCTCAGCACCTTGACAAAAAATATGACAAAGAGTTGAAAAAAGAATAAAAAGAAAACTGCCACCAACAAAGTGTAAAATGGTCATCCGCCCTATGCGGGTGCACGCCATTTACACAGACCGTTAGCTTCAATTAGAAAAAAATGAAAGACTATTCTGGAAAAATGAGAAGTATGGATTTTCATAGAGGCAACAATTATGAAATGAATGTCATATTGGAAAGACCTGAATTTGGAATTAAAGAATTGATAAATATTCTCGATTCGAGAGGATTGAAATTTG
>JAHDFV010000033.1:20665-21768 GCA_020627985.1 Saprospiraceae bacterium | reverse complement strand
GCTTTCATATCTTCTAATAAATATCGAATATCTAAGAGCGTATAAATGGTTTGAATAATTAAAATGATAAATATTATTCTTAATGAACCCATAAAATAAAACCAAAATTTATTTTTGATTTCGGGTTTCTCCTCTGCATCTAGAATATTATCCATGAATTAAAATATAAAATTACAAACTATAAAACAACTTTATAATGAAGATTAAATGGTTTTATGAAGCGGATTTTGGATATACAAAAAAGAGTCTAAAATCATCAATCAAAATCAAAATAGTCAAGACGAATATTACTAAAGCATGAATAGAGAAAACAGGAATGTTATCTAAATCAAATCCTATATAGATTAAATGTCCTATATTAAAGGATAATATAAGTAAAATAATAATAGAATATGCTATAAACTTTTTAGATAAAAAATGTTTTAATTTATATGCATAATATCCTTGAATGATTTGATAAATAATAACAATGCCAATAAGAAAATAAGTTATTATTTGACTATAAGATAAGGATTGATTTTCATCAAATTGAATTTGATTTAGATAATTGTCAAGAATAGTATAGAAACAAATACTAGGAAATAATAATCGTAGAGTCCCCATAAAATAAAACCAAAATTTATTTTTGATTTCAAGCTTCTCCTCCTTATCTAGAATATTATCCATGTTTTAAAACCAACCCGATTTTTTTCTTCTGCTAGAAGAACGAATTCCTAAAGCGCCTAATAATCCTCGAGTTAATTCCCGAGCAATGGTTCTACCCACTTGGCGACCAACAGTACTATCCACCATTTTTTCAATTCCTGATTTTTTACTGCGTCTTTTCCTAGAAGAAGATTTTTTCGCTTTTTCTTGCTCCTTTTTCAGCTTTGCTTGATGTTCTTCTTCTTGGGCTAATTTTATTTTTTTACCTAAAATTTCATAAGCACTTTCTCGATCAACTTCTTTATTGTATTTATCAATAATGGTTGATTTTTTTAAGATCGCTTTTATTTCTTTATCGGTTAGAACATCCATTCTAGATTGAGGGGCTCTTAATAAAGTATGGACAAGTGGAGTAGGGATACCTTTTTCATTTAGTACTGTAATGGCTGCCTCTCCAA
>JAHDFV010000033.1:19354-20655 GCA_020627985.1 Saprospiraceae bacterium | reverse complement strand
CGTAACCAATGCTTCTCCAATTCCCAATTCCGTTAATAACTGTTCGGTATCATAAAATTCTGTGTCTGGATAATTTTGCGCAGCTAATTTAATCGCTTTCCGATCTCTAGCTGTAAATGCCCGAAGTGTATGTTGGATTTTTAAACCCAATTGCCCTAAAACATCATTTGGAATATCATCTGGATTTTGAGTGACAAAGAAAATACCCACTCCCTTGGAACGGATCAATTTTACCATCACCTCAATTTTGTCCAATAAAGCATCACTCGCTTCATCAAATACTAAATGCGCCTCATCTATAAAGATGACTAATTTAGGTTGATCCAAATCTCCTTCTTCTTCAAAAGTAGAATAAATCTCCGCCAACATTTGAAGCATGAACGTAGAAAATAATTTAGGACGATCTTGAATATCTGTTAAACGAATGATATTCACCATTCCTTTTCCATTTTCATCAATACGCAATAAATCATCGGTATCAAAAGAAGTTTCTCCAAAGAAAATATCTGCACCTTGTTGTTCAATTTCAACAATTTTACGAATAATAGCCCCTACAGAAGCTGTAGACATTCTACCATATTCTTCTTGTAATTCCTCCTTGCCTTCTCCAATCATATATTGGAGTGTTTTTTTGAAATCCTTTAAATCCAATAAAGGAATCTTTTGATCATCGCAATATTTAAATAAAACAGCTACAATACCCGATTGTGTATTCGTAAGATCTAAAATCTTAGAAAACAAAACTGGACCAAATTCTGAAACTGTTGAACGCAAGCGAGCACCTTTTTCTTCTGAAAGTGTTAAAAATTCAACAGGACTGTTTCCCGCTTCAAAAGGAAAGCCAATCTTTGCATGCCGTTCATCTATTTTGATATGACCAGAACTTTCAGCCGCAATTCCACTTAAATCCCCTTTGATATCCATTAATAAAACAGGGACACTATTGGCAGATAATTGCTCTGCAATAATTTGTAGCGTCTTTGTTTTACCTGAACCCGTTGCCCCAGCAATTAAACCATGTCGGTTCAACATTTTTAAAGGCAATTTGACCAAAGTATCGGTTTGACATTCTGCATCAATCATCGCTCCGCCTAAAGTGATAGAAGGACCTTTAAAGGTATAGCCTGCATTAATTTTTTCTATGAATTCTTCCTTACGCATGATCGCAATTTAATATGTTCTTTTTGGATAGAAAATCGAATGCGAAGATATGAAATTTATGGGGGAGATGTATTGTGACTTAAATAAGTAAATTCAAATAGTGTTTAAAAAGAAATCACTTGACTCTATACACTCAAAAT
>JAHDFV010000033.1:0-19344 GCA_020627985.1 Saprospiraceae bacterium | reverse complement strand
AGGGGAAGATTAAATTGGTTTCAAATACAGTTTTAAAATCAAATGAAAAAATCAAAATTGTTTACAATGCATTAGAGTAACGCTCCATCAAAATCTCAGCCATTTCTCTTTGAAGAACTAATGCAGCTTCCCTAGCTTTTTCGGCAAAATCTTCGCCATTACTAGCATATAAAATTCCTCTTGAAGAATTAACCAATAAACCAACCTGATCATTTAAACCAAAATGAGATAAAGTTTTTAGATTGCCTCCTTGTTTGCCAACTCCAGGTACTAAAAGAAAATGATCAGGAGCAATTTCTCTAATTTTTTTAAATTCTTCTGCATGTGTAGCACCTACTACATACATCAGTTCTTCTGCACTTGCCCATTGACTGGAAGTACGCATTACTTTTTCGTAGAGCGGTTCATTTTTTTCTTGTAATGTTCTTTGGAAATTCTGACTTCCTGGATTAGAAGTCAAAGCTAAAAGAATAACCCATTTTTCTTTAAACCCTAAAAATGGAGTGACAGAATCTTCGCCCATATATGGAGCAATGGTTAAGGAATCAAAATTCATTTTTTCGAAAAAAGCTTGGGCATACATTTTAGATGTATTTCCAATATCGCCTCGTTTTGCATCAGCAATAGTAAAATGTTCCGAAGGAATATATTTCAAGGTTTCTTCTAGAATCGTCCAACCTATTGGACCCATACTTTCATAAAAAGCGACATTCGGTTTATAAGCAACACAGATATCTTTTGTTGCATCAATAATTTGACGATTAAATTCTAGAACTGGATTATCGTAGGATAATAAATGTTTTGGAATGCGATTAATATCGGTATCTAAACCTACACAGATATAAGATTTCTTTTGTAGGATTTGCTGAAAAAGATCTTGTTTTGTCATTCGGCTTGAAACAAATTAAACACCAACACCATTTAAAGCCTCCACACCTTTTACTTCGGGTACTTTCGCTTTTAATGTTTCTTCGATTCCTGTTCGCATCGTCATAGAAGACATAGAACAAGCAGAACAATTGCCCAACCATTTGATTTGCACAATCATTTCATCCGTTACATCAACAACTTCAATATTACCGCCATCTATTTTTAGATGCGGACGAATGGTGTCTAGCGCCGTTTCAATTTTTTGAATTAATTCTTTTTTTACTTCAGTTTCCATAAATAATGGGTTCGATGTAACAATACTACAAATTTAAGGAATATTCGGTTCAATTTACGATTTCATTCCGACTATCTTTGTCGGCGGTAACATATCATTTCGAACAGCAATTTGTCGAGCCGTATTTTTGGCTACATTCATAAAAGCTTCTTTTATAATAGGTTCATGACCAAGTATAGCTGGTTGGCCTTGATCTCCTGCTTCTCGGATACCCTGAACAATAGGAACTTGCCCTAATAACATAGAACCACTTTTCTTTACTAATTTTTTTCCACCACCTTCGCCAAAAAGATAATACTTATTGTTGGGTAATTCTTTAGGTGTAAACCAAGACATATTTTCAACAACACCAATAATAGGAACATTCACATTTGATAGTAAAAACATATTCATGGCTTTTACAGCATCTACTACCGCAACTTCTTGTGGTGTAGTAACAATGATAGCTCCTGTTACTGGAACCGTTTGGACTAAGGTCAATTGTATATCTCCTGTCCCAGGTGGTAAATCAATAACAATGTAATCTAGATCTGGCCAAACCGTTTCTTGTATAAATTGCTTAATAATACCCCCAAGTCTTGGTCCTCTTAGAACGACTGCTTGTTCGGGTTCAATAATAAAGCCGATAGACATGATGTGTAAACCATGAGATTCGATTGGTGTTAATCTAGGTTTGCCATAAACGGTTGCTACTTTGGGTCTTTGTCCTTGTAAACCAAACATGGTTGGTATAGAAGGTCCATATAAATCAGCATCAATTAATCCCACTTTTGCGCCTAATGCTTTTAGCCCTAAGGCAAGGTTTACAGCAACAGTTGATTTACCTACACCTCCTTTACCTGAAGCAACAGCAATGATATTTTTTACTTGTGGCAAGGCTGTATTAATTTTTTGTGCTTGTTGCGTTTGAGCAGAAAGATGTACATTGACATTCGCTTGCGGGTAAATTTTTTGAATGGCACCAATAATGGCAAAGTTCAATTCTGACTTTCCTTCAAAATTTAAACTGGGGAGCATGAGCGTTAAATTGACATTATTTTCCTCAATTTTTAATTGAGTAACCATATTTCTAGTGATAATGTCTTGCCCAGTTTGCGGATCATTGACCATGCAGAGGGCTTCAACTACTTTTTTTTCTTCAATCATTGCTTGTATTTTCCTTAGAATGGCAAAGGTAACTAGGAATTGTATATTTTCACATTCTAAAACTATTTTGAGGATCTCAAAAAGAGATTAAACTAATATTGTCTTACAGAATACCATGAAAGTTTATACAGATTTATCGAAACTAGATGAATTTAAAAATGCCGTGATTACTATCGGTTCCTTTGATGGTGTACACACAGGACATCAGAAAATATTAGAACGGGTTAAGCAATTGGCAAAGGAAGAAGAAGGAGAAAGTGTATTGATTACGTTTCACCCGCATCCTCGTTTAATCGTAAATCCGAATGATACTTCTTTAAAGTTATTAACCTCTGTTCAAGAGAAAGTAGACCTTGTCAATAAATATGGTATTGATCATTTAGTATTTGTTCCATTTAATAAAGCTTTCTCTTTACAAAGTCCAGATGAATATATTCGAAATTTTCTACACAAATATTTTAAGCCTGTAAAAATAGTAATTGGTTATGATCATAAATTTGGTAATAATCGTGCTGGGAATATTGAACTGTTGAAAACCTACCAAGAAGAATTAGGTTATCAGGTTGAGGAAATTTCTAAGCAAGAAGTGGATCATATTGCAGTTAGTTCTACAAAAGTAAGAAAAGCATTAACGGAAGGAAAAATTATACCTGCTACGGAATTATTAAATCATTATTTTTCACTGACAGGCGAAGTGGTTCGAGGACAAGCGATTGGAAAAGAAATTGGTTTTCCTACCGCGAATATCGATGTAAAAGATCCGCATAAATTAATTCCTGGAGAAGGGATTTATGCAGTTTATGTTCATTACAATGATCATAGATATGATGGGATGTTATATTTAGGAAATCGCCCAACTTTAGAGGATCATAATAATTACGTTTGTGAAGTAAATATTTTTGATTTTAAAAAAGAAATATATGGCGAGCAATTAAAAATTGATTTTGTTCGAAGAATTAGGGATGATGAAAAATTTCCTGGATTAGATGCCTTGAAAAAACAATTAATTCAAGATAAAGCGAATGCTTTAGCGGTATTGGGACAAACCAGTAAAATTGAAATAAAAGAAGAAAATAAAAAGCCTTTACCCAAAGTGGCTGTCGTTATTTTAAATTATAATGGAAGAGATTATTTAAAAGAATTTATTCCTTATATTTTATTTAGTACATATAAAAATCTAGATGTTTACGTTGTTGATAATGCAAGTATAGATGGTTCTTCTACTTTCGTTGAAAATAGTTTTCCTGATGTTAAATTAATTCAGTTTAAAGAGAATCATGGTTTTGCAAAAGGATATAATGAAGCCATTAAAAAAATTCATGCGGATTATTTAGTCTTATTAAATTCAGATGTAGAACCCGATAAAAATTGGATTGAACCCATTATAGAATTGATGGAAAGAGATCAAACTGTTGGTGCTTGTCAGCCTAAAATATTGAGTTATAAAAATCGAGAATTATTTGAATATGCAGGTGGTTCTGGTGGATGGTTGGATAAATGGGGATATCCATTTTGTAGAGGTAGAATTTTTGATACTTTAGAAAAAGATAAAGGACAATACGATAATAGTGAAGAAGTATTTTGGGCAAGTGGTGCCGCATTATTTGTTCGAACAGAATTATTTAAATCTCTAGGAGGTTTTGATGATACTTTCTTTGCACACATGGAAGAAATTGATTTTTGTTGGCGCTTAAAACGAGCAGGATATAAAGTAATGGTTCGACCAAAATCTATCGTTTATCATGTTGGAGGTGGTACTTTAGATTCTACAAGTCCATTTAAAACCTATCTTAATTTTAGAAATAGTTTAATTACGATTTATAAAAATGAACGTTCTAGTAAATTAATGTGGTTAATACCGCTTCGATTAATTTTGGATGGTATAGCAGGATTTCGTTTTTTATTGCAAGGAAAATTTTCTCATATTAAATCCATTGTAAAAGCACATTGGCATTTCTTTGGTTCGTACTCAACTTACAAGGATAAAAGTTTTGAAGAATTAGAAGCAATTGAAAAAATAAGTATTGGTAAATTTGATAAAAAAGGCATATATAAAAAAAGTATTATTTGGCAATACTTTTTAAAACGTAAAAAATATTTTAATCAATTGTCCTAAGTGCTATGCTGAAAAGATCACTTACCGTGCGTGGTGTTTGATCAACTCGCATATCTTGTGTTTTGGATATTTATCAGGTGAACAAACACTGACAAGGCGAAAGTGAATAAATACCTAACAAGGCAGAAAAATATTTTAATGAATTGATTCTTAAATCATTTCATTCATTAAAACCAAAGACTTCCATCATTTTTTCGAGTAACCCAACTGCTAGAATCTTTTGAAATTTCTTGTACTAAATTTTGGAGATCTTCTTTAGGTGTATTTCCTATTATTTCTGAAGTAATTATTCTCCTTCTTTTCCGAGCAAAATGTTCGTCAGATTTTAAGATTAACCCCAAATCTTTATTCCAATATTCTTCACTATGAATCAGTACTGTTTTCATTTCTAATTCTTTGGCTAGAAGAATTTTTAAATTAAAAATCTCGTAATTTTTATTTTTAGTTTTAACATTAAATGTTTTTGCAATCTCTGCTCTTCGATACATTTGACCTGCTCTATGGATAGAAGGATTCACCATGATTTTATCTGAAATAAAAACTTCTTTAGGGTAGCAAATGTGATTTTGGTTTCGAATAATTCTACCTGAATTTTGATAGCTTTGAGAACTGTCTTTACAAAATTCTAAAAGGGTAGTATCTTGAGAAATTTGGTGAGTCTGTTGACCAAATTCTCGCATAAAAATTCCTTCTTCGCCATATTTACTATATGCTCGAATAATTTGATTGGTGTATGCTTCACTGCTCGAATTTATTTCTGTTGTCTTTTGACAAGACAACAGAAATAAAATAAAAATAAGGCTTAGGAAATAATAAATTTTCATTTAGAAATTATAAAACATACCAGCAATAGCTGCTGTAATAAAACAAGCAATCGTTCCACCAATCATGGCTTTAAAACCAAATTGAGCCAATGTTCCTCTTTGTTCAGGAGCAATAGCACCAATCCCTCCAATTTGAATTCCAATTGAAGAAAAATTAGCAAAACCACATAAAGCATAAGTAGCAATTAAAATTGATTTCGGATGTAAATTTATCGCTTCATTTTTCATAAAATCACCCAGATCTACATAAGCGACTACTTCATTCACCACCGTTTTTTTACCTAATAGTTGACCCACTAAAGTAATATCTTGACTCGGAACACCCAATAACCAAGCAACGGGTGCGAACAACATTCCTAATACATATTCTAAAGAAAGACCAGAGAAATTACCTCCTGTACTTGAAGCAATAATATCATTTAATCCAGTAACACTTCCGATCAGCATCATAAAATAATTGACAAATGCCACGAGAGCTATAAATACAATTAGCATGGCTCCAACGTTTACAGCCAATTTAATACCGTCTGTGGTTCCTCTAGATATCGCATCTAGTAAATTAACTCCGATTTTATCTTTTGGTACATTTAAATCTGTATTGATTTCATCAGGATTGACTTCGGGATACATAATTTTTGCCGCTACAATGGCAGCAGGTGCAGAAACAATAGAAGCGATTAAAAAGTGAATCGCAAATTGATCTCCTAGGAAAATAACGAACAAAGCGAAAACACCTCCTGCAATCGTTGCCATTCCCCCTGTCATCAAACACATGATTTCCGACTTGGTCATTTTATCCAAATATGGTTTAATGACCAATGGTGCTTCTGTTTGACCAATGAAAACATTAGCTGCAGCTGCAATACTTTCTGCTCCAGATAAACGCATGACTTTACTCATCACAAAAGCAAAAGCATAAATAATTTTTTGTAATATTCCCAAGTAATAAAGCATTGCTGAAAAAGCAGAGAAAAATACTACTGTTGGTAGGACTCTAAAGGCAAACATGAAAGGAATTTGGAACTTTTCTGTAGGTACATGTTCTTCTTTTATAGGATCAAATACCTTAATATTTTCTGAAGAAACGAATTCTTGAGAATTAGGATCCATTACACTTACTGTTTCGAATATCGGTTCTTTGTACCAGATATCACTAAACACAAATTTTACCCCTTCATCGGTAAAACTTAATAATCGGACAAAAGCATCAGCAATATATTGGAAGATTGCTCTTACAAAAGGTACTTTTAGCATGAGTAATGCTAGGATGATTTGAAAGATTAATCCTTTGATGACTAAGGACCAATCTATCTTTTTCTTATTGGCACTTAAAAGATAGGCAATACCTATCATGGCAGCCATCCCAATTAATCCTCTTCCTATATCTAGTGCTATATCCATCGTATTGGTTTGTTCTTTTATTTCCTAAATGTAAGGATTTACCCATAATTTAAGACTAGAAATAAGAGTATTGATCTATTTTTTTCCTTTTTTACTTCAACAATTTCAAATATTGAAGTATGAAAAATATAAGAATTGCCATTTGTTGCCTTTTTATTGGACTTTTGTTTTTTGTTCCTTTGGACTTAAATGCACAGAAAAAATCAATACAAGAAGTAAAAGAATTGTTGTTAGCACAACAAAAAGATTGGAATAATGGAGATATTCCTGCTTTCATGGAAGGTTATTGGAAATCAGATCAATTACAATTTATAGGATCTAAAGGAATCACTTATGGTTGGGAAAGTACCTTAAATAATTATATAAAAGGATATCCGAATAAAGAAGCTATGGGGCAATTAGCTTTTGAATTATTAGGGGTAGATTTACAATCTCGAAAAGTGGTTTCTGTAACAGGTAAATTTATTCTAACTCGAAGCAATGGTGAGGTGTTAGATGGTCATTTTTTATTGATTGTAAAAAAGATAAAAGGAGAATGGAGAATCATTGCGGATCATACAAGTTAAATACATATATAGATTTTTGAATGATGAATAATTTACAAAATTATAACTTACCTGGATTTTTATTGATTTTAATATCAATGATGTCTTGTTCTGATTCACAATTGAGTTTAGAACAATATTCAACCAGACCCGTTAAATTTGATAAAGAAAAATTTACGATTGCTGAAAATGAGTTTTCAATGCTTTTTCAAAAAGGTTGGACTTGGAAAAAAGAAGATCATGAAGATGAAAATATTTTATGGGCAATAAATGGAGCTTCAAGTCCAGATAAAGATGGTTTTATAGACATTGTTTCTATTTTAAAATTAAAAAGTGATGTTGGGAGTAAAACTGTAGAATCTGAATTTTTATACCTGAAATCTGAATTAGAAAATGAAACGAATAATAGAAAAATTTTGGATACTGGAAGGACTCAATTGTTTAGAAATGATGCCTATTTTTTTCATACCGAGTATGAAACGGGTACTTATGGTGAACCCGAATTGATTACTTTTATTTTAGCAGCAAAAGAAACAGGTGTTTTTTATCATATAACGGCTTCTGCTTCTCAGACTCATAATTTAAATAATAACATGGCGGTGATGATTCAATCTTTAGTCACATTTAATCCAAAGGAATACAATTAATGTTCAACTCGTATCAACTTCCCTTCTTCTGCAATAATAAAAGCATGTGTATCAAATACGAAGACACCCGTAAAATCGTAATGGGGTAATTTTTTTAGTACTTGCCATTTTTTTCCGCCATTGGTGGTTCTCCAACAAAGTCCATTATTACCCACTAAATAACCATGTTCTTCGGATTCGAAATGAAGGGCATTAAAACGTTTGTCTGGGACAAGTAATTTATCTCCATCTCGTAAAAATTTCCAAGTGGCTCCACTATTTGTTGATTTAAGGATGCTACCACTAAATCCACAGATATAACCCACTTCCTTACTCGGAAAATGTACATCTTTAAAAAAATCGCCTGTATATGGTAAAGCTGTCCAGTTCTCTCCTTGATCTGAGGAATGAAGAATTTGTCCATAACCACAAACGGTAATATTGTTTTCATCAGCATGATCAATGGCTTCAAAATCATGATCAAATTCTTTGTTATAAAACATATTACCGTAAGCATCTCCCTTCGTAATAGCTCCTTTAATATATGCTTCTCCTGAAACAGTAAAAATGGTATTACCATCCCAAGTAGAAATATCATCGTAAGGTGAAAAGGTAAGATATTGATAATTGTTCCATGTATTAATGGCTGGATTATAATTGCCATAATAGCCTGAATAGCCTGTAAGATAAGGGTAGCCAATTTCATCTCCATCTATACCCGAAATAAGTTTATCAAAGATTTGAGAAGATTGCCAAGTGTCTCCACCGTCTACTGTAAGTAAGATTTCTCCTACTTCCCAATCTTTTCCAGCAGTGATAAAACCGCCTACTAATTCAGAAAAATAAATATCAGTAAGCCGGTTTTCTGTCGGTAATTCAATTTCTGTCCATGGCAATTCTACTTTTTCTCTCTTACAAGCAGAAATAAAGAGAATACTAATGATGAAAATAGATGAAATCAAACTGTTTCTGCTTCGCATTTATATCAATTTAAACCTTGAAGTGTAAAAATATGCAAAACATTATTCTTCATTAAGCTGAAAATCTTATTTTTGCACTCATTCTTATTTAGATAACGATCAATTTAATATAAAATGGCTACAGAAAGTAAAAGTTCTCCGATGTTTTGGTGGTTAATGTTTATCGTAACAACAATCATTACCTTATTTATGGTAGTATATGTTGATGAATGGTTTTGGTTAGTATTACCATTTTCATTGACTTCTCTTGCTAAAGCATTTGATGTAATATAACCTTAACTCTACAGCGTTAAACAAAAAAGCCTCTATTTTGCGAAATAGAGGCTTTTTTAATTTTTTTTACCCTAAATCTCTAAAGGGACTATTTAAATAAGAATAATTATTTCAAGGAAAACCCGTATAAATAAAACCCTAGTTTTATGTATGGACCATTTTGAAGTTTAAGCCCCTTTAGGGATTTAGGGTTCTAAGTAATAATAATCCAAACAAAAATCCCGAACCGATTCTTATCGGTTCGGGATTTCAAAATTCAAGTAGAAAATGACTAGTAATGTAACTTGAATTCTACTCTTCTATTTTTACTTTTACCTTCTGGAGAATCATTTGATTCAATAGGTCTTTTATCACCAAAGCCTTTAGCAGTAATTCGGCGAGCATCAATTCCTTGACTGGTTAAATAATCCAAGCAAGAGTTAGCTCTATCTTTAGATAATTGAAGATTCATATCAGATTCACCTTGATTATCAGTATGACCAATAATGTCTACCTTATAATCAGGATATTTATTCATAATCTTAGCGATTCGATATAAAATGGAACGAGAAGTTCGTTTTAAGTTTGCACTTCCAGTTTCAAATTCTATTGCTTGAATGGCATCCTCTAATATCTTTTTCTCCTCGACCTCCATTTTTATGGCAGGGCAACCCTTATTGGCTTTTAAACCAGCTTTATTTGGACATTTATCTTCAGTATCGTAAACACCATCATTATCTGAATCTAATGGGCAACCATTGGTTTCGGCTGTACCTTTTAATTTAGGACATTTATCATCTTTGTCATAAATTCCATCCCCATCTGAATCAGAAGGGCAACCAGCATTTGCGCTGATTCCTTTTAGATTAGGACATTTATCTTCAGCATCATAAACACCATCGGCATCTGAATCTGCGGGGCAACCTGAAGGAGCAATCCCAGCTAAAGTGACACATTCATCTAAATGATCAGGAATACCATCACTATCTGTATCTTTTTCTACTTCAATTGCCGCAACAGGTGCATTTACTTCAGGAATTGGAGGTACATCAGAAGACATAAATCTAGGGAATAGCCACCACAACAACCATCCAAAAAAAAGTAAAACAAGAATGGCAATAATAAAATCGTCTCGTTCTTTGGTTGAACGGAAGTTAAATAGATCTAAAAGTTGAGACATGGTCGAAGTCTTGATTAATAATCGGTGAATGCGTTGTTTTTGTAAGTACCTCTTTTAAGACGTTGAATCTTATAAAAAGTATCAGTTTGCAAAGGTAAGTTCTTATCTATTAACTCTGAATGATTAAGTTAAATTAATGTGACAAGTGTTTTAGATATGTAAGATTGAGTGATGATGTATGATTGAAATGTTTTTATCAAAATGACATAAAAAAAAGTCACTACAACTAAATGTAATGACTTTTTTAGAAGCTTTTAGTGGTGGTGGACGGAATCGAACCGCCGACACATGGATTTTCAGTCCATTGCTCTACCAACTGAGCTACACCACCTTTTTTCAAAAGCGTTTGCAAATGTATGTCGATTTAATTTATTTGACAAATAGATGAGTAGGTTTTTATTATTTTTTTTTCTTTAGAACCTATTCTTTCCATTAATCGTTCCGTATACTTGTATCTTTCGTTCATAAGAACATTATCCATATATGAGAATATCTTCTTTATTATTGGCAGTTTTTGGTTTTGCTTCGATTTGTTTGCTTGGATATATGACCTACAATTCGAGATACAATACCTTATTGCTGTTTCTTTCTTTCTTTTGTATTTTCGGTTTGGTAGCTGTTTATATGTTATCACCTCAGATAGATTGGTGGTGGTATAAGAAAAATCCACCTCCTATGCATAGAGGGTTAGAAAAGCAAATGCGCTTCCTCATTCCTTTTTATAGAGATTTAGATCCATTGGAACAAAGACGATTTAGAGATCGAGTGATGATGACGATGGAGGGGAAGGAGTATATTCCTATTGTTTTTGAAAATTTACCTGAAGACATTAAATGTATTATTGCCAGTCATATCGTTATGATGACTTTTGGTATAGAAAAATACTTATTGTTTCCTTACGAAAGGGTCGTGGTATATCCGCATGCTTTTCCTACACCGAACCATAAGGTATTGCATAGTTCAGAAACCAACCATGAAGATGGTTGTATGATTTTTGATGCAGAACGAATGATGATGGGAGTAGCAAATCCTGTAAAATATTATAATTTAATTCTTCATGAATATGCAAGTGCTTTTTTGAGAAATCATCCAGATATAGAATTTCCTGAAATAAGAATGGAACATCTTCCAATTTTGAAGGAGATTAGAGGTTTAGATATTAATTTCATTAAAGTTTATGTTGGACTTAATGATATCAATGTTCATCAAGCTGTGATTGAACATTTCTTTGTTACTCCAAAAAGATTCAAACATTTCTTACCCGTAATTTTTGAACAATTAACCAAAATCTTTAATCTTGACCCTACTTTAGGTCCAAGACCGATATTAAATATTCGAAAAATTGGCGAGAATCCGTTAATAGGTCAGTAATTCAATATAGAATTATATATATTGACGTTTAAATACTAAACTGTCTTTATTTTATGCGAAAATTATCTTTCATATTATTTATCGTACTTCTAATAAGTTCTTGCAAACCTTCATTGTATGAAATACATCAATTAGAAACTTCTTTGGAAATAAAAGAAGGGGCTTTGTTAGTTCAGCTAAAAGATGAACGAGAAAATATTGAATTATTTGAACAATATAATCGTCCAAAGAAAGCTGCTCGTTTAGAAAAAGAAACGGAACAATATAATGTACGGATTAAAACAGCATTTAAACAGCATTATTCTTATTCAGATTATATCTTTATTTTACAAAAAGAATGGATTGATTCTCTTCAAGGAAAAATGAGAGTAATTAATGATGCGGGTCAAACAGTTGAATTAGAAAACGCTAATATTTTTTATGCTTCTTTTAATACCAAAAAAGAAATAGAAGATGAAAGAGAATTCGATGCAACTACAATTTTTATTAATGATTTAGCTCAAGATGTGAATTCCTTTATTAGAAAGATAGAAGTAACAACTCACAATGTTGGAGAATATCCTAATTTTGATTATTTAGCTAGACAAACAAATAAGAAATTAAAGGAATGGGAAAAAAAACGATTGGAGAATAAAATAAAAACTGAATAATTATATCGACGAATAAAATTAAAAAGGCTTGGAATTATTTCCAAGCCTTTTTAGTTATAGCATTACACAAAAATGATGTAAAATGGAAAAAGTTGATTTTGATTTTATAAAGAAACAATTTGAAAGTGGTGTAGATAGCTATGTAGATTTTACAACAGAAGTCGGATTATCAAATGTTGCTGCATATAAATCACAATCATTTTCAGGAAAATCTTCTAGAACATCATTCGCTAAAGCATATCCACTAACTTCTGTATTGCAATAAAAATAATTCTCTACTCTATGATCTGTTTCTAATCCTTTTTTAGGAATAATTTCATCGTATTGTACTTCATTAGCAATCGTTACGTTATTTACATTTGTATTGGTGCTATACCGATTTCTAAATCCTGTTTCATTATTCCATAATTTTAAATTTGAAATGGATTGATAAACTCTATTCGCGGAACGATGATCATTAGATCCATCTGTACTGATTAAATCAGAATTATAACCAAAATAGTTTACACCAAAATCATTAAAAATAAAATTAGAAGGAGCATTATTAAACCGAATCCGAAATCCAGCTAAACAACCATATGCCTCAAAATCATTACATTCAATAATGGGTAAATCTGCTAGAAAGATTTCATCTGAATGTGCCCATTTTCTAGGTTGAAACATGGGCCCTACAAATCCATCAAAATGATATTTTTTTAAATATTTTAAATCCTCCCCTTCACAAGACCCGTCTTTATCAAATAAATAACCTTGACCATTATTTAATCCTCCATATACTTCTTGGGCAATATTTATTTTAGCGCCATAAAAATTCATTGTTGGAACATCTATTCCACCAATAGAAAACCAAATCATACCTGCACCATTGCAACTGGCTGCAATATTTTGATTGACTTTAATCATTGGTCCTTGAAACCAAAAACCATCACCACTAAATCCAAAATCTGAAAGCGGTAAAGGCCGTTCATGATTATTAAAATTTAATCGGATATCTCTGTATTTCCCATCACCTCTACCACCAATGGCAATATTATTGGTGAAGTTTCCAATTTCATCTCCTGATTCGGTTACGAATCCAGAACCTGTAAAATCATAAGCCACATTATCTTCAAAATTGACATAACTAGAATGATTCACAAAACCCCAACCTGGTGTTCCCCAAACAACGCAACCTTTGACTTGCGCCATGTTTTCATTTTGAATTTTAGTTATTAAATCATTATCATTTGTATAACTGTAATTGTTTTGATGAAAATGAACGGCATATCTACCGCGAGTATTTAAATTAGTCCCTTCTACAAGTGTATTCGGTCCAGTAATTTTATAATCATTTAAAGGTTTTGCTTTGTTGGTTCTTCCTAAATCTTTGAATAAGGCATTCTCTATAATTACATCACCATTTCCCATAAACATCACATGACCTCTTCTATGCATAATATATGTAGTGAGATGTGGTTGAGGATTTTTAGTTTTAAAGATGACATTCCGAGTTAAATTGGCGGCGTGCAAATCAAATTTATTGCCGTTATTATCTGCAATTCTTATATGATCATGTATTGGATTTGAATTTAACGTAAGAGAATTTGTAGTGGGTTCACCATTTAATAATCTTAATTCATCTTCTAATTCAAATGTAGCGTTACGTTGAAAAACAGTACCAGGAATTACTATGGCATCGCCATCATTCCAGCTCGAAGGAACAGCTTCTGTTGTTGTAATTTGATTCGATATAGTTACCGCATCATTAATCGTTATTTTACTTTTTTCTTTGCTAGATCCATATACTCTTACAACTGCATCTTTATGAGATAAAAACCCTCGACTAATTCTTAATGGGTCGTAATAGTTGTCATCAATATTGGTATTGTCATGTGTGAAATTTACTGTGGCTGTAAAATCTTCACCAACAGGATTACTTGGATAACCAATTTTAAAAGCTCCCCCAGGTACAATTTGAATGGTTTCTACATTTAATTGAGTCGATGCATTGTATGCCATTCGAAGTGTGCCCCAAACATCCATTAATTTAATGTTTGTATTTAATTCGGTTTTTATACGTACAACATGATCTGCTTTAATAATGACAACAGAATTATTAGTTGGCACTACTCCGCCAACCCAAGTGGATGTTTCATCCCAATCGCCGCTTTCAAAAGACCAGAAAACAGGAGGTGGATTCGAAGAGTTTTCTAATTTGCAAAAGAAATTTTTAAAAGCTGGAATGCTAGGGTTACTACAATTGTACACTTGGCCAAAACATTGGCTGATACAAAAGAAAAGAATAATAGATAAAAAATGCTTCATTTGATTCGTTTTAAATATAAGAATAATTTCTATAATAGGATGATTATAGAACGGAAGGAAAGTGAGTCTAAAAAGAGAAATAAAAAAGAGGCTGAAATATTTTTAGCCTCTTTTTTTATTATTCAAATCGAAAAGAAATCAATACATTGAATCATAAATTACTTGTTGTATCCTGGGGCGAATATCTAATTTATTTAACTTAAAGTTATTCATATTCGGATAAGTTCTATTAGACAGGAAAATATAAATTAAATCATGATCTGGATCTACCCAAACAGCCGTTCCTGTAAAACCAGTATGTCCGTAAGTATTTAAAGAAGCATTGGCACAAACGTTTTGAGATTTGTCAGGGTTAGATTCTTTCATATCAAAACCTAAACCTCTTCTTGTACTTTTATGATAACGTTGGGTAAAAGTGCGAATGGTATTGGGTTGAATAAATTGTTTTCCCCCATAATAACCACCATTTAAAATCATTTGAAATAAAACAGCTAAATCATCTGCTGTAGAAAATAAACCTGCATGACCACTCACACCTCCTAACATAGCAGCACCCATATCATGCACATGTCCATGCACAGTTTGTCTTCTAAAATATTTATCTAATTCTGTAGGAATAATTTCTTCTTTACCATGTCTTTCTAAAGGTTTATAACAAGTGCGATTTAAACCTAAGGGAGCATAAAAAGAATCATAAGTATATTGATCTAAACTTTTACCCGTATTTTCTTCAATTAATTTTGCCATCATATAAAAACCAATATCACTGTATTTATAATTGGTGGTAGATCGTAATTCTGAAGTGTAAATTTGATTCCAAACTTCACTGACATAATTCTGATCCATATATAATTTATCCGTTACTGGAACTGTGTATTTTCCTTGTGCTGTTTTTTTATAATATTTAGTGGAAGGCTTTTTACTCTTAGTAATCGTTTCTTTATAAAAAGGAATCCAAGCTTTTAATCCTGCATGATGCGCAATGATATCCCTTATTTTTAAATTCGCTTTATTCGTTCCTAATGTTCCATTCAAATGATTACTAATGGGTTGATCAATATTGACTTTGCCTTCATCATATAATTTCATTAATGACAAAGTAGAAGAAGCAATTTTAGTTAAAGAGGCGAGATCATAAATGTCAGAATTTTTAACCTTTTTAGCTTTTTTATAAGTGTGATGACCATATGATTTATGGAAGACTACTTTTCCACTTTTGGCTACGAGTACTTGTAAACCAGGAGTGGCTTTTTTGTCCATTGCTTCTTGAGCAATAGTATCGATACTGTTTAAAATATAACTATTTAATCCTGCACTTTCAGGAATGTCATATTGCAATTTCATTAAACTTTGCGTTTGGACACCCATCCCAAAAGCACTTTTATCTGAAGCAGTTATAGGTAATTTTCCTTTAATAGGTAATGCACCAAAAATAGCTTGTGCAGCAACTTGTTGTGTCATCTTATCTGAATTATAACAAGCTAAAACAGTTTCTACAGAATCGAAATATTTAAGACTATATGGATTACCAAAAATGACTAAAGAAATATTAGCTTCATTTTGTAATTGGGCTATAAAATTAACAGCAGAAGAACTAACGCCAAATTTCTTTTTAGCACTGCTACTCATTCCATGAAAACTGACTATGACTTCATCATATTTTTTTAGTATAGAAAGCAAAGACGAACTATTGGATACATTTTTATCTGTTTTATAATGTTTAATATTTCCGTATTTATCAATATAATTTTGAAATTCAGTTTGACTCGCACTTCCAATAGATAAAGAAGCAATTCTTTTTTGACTTAAATTTTGAAAAGGAATTGTGTTGTCTTTGTTTCGCACTAAAGTCAATGCATTAGCAATTAATTTTCTTTTCATCGCTTTCGAACGTGGACCAGTTACATCACTACGAACGCCTTGTTTTTTAAGGGGAGTAAAAGAAGTTAATCCTAATTTATATTTGGCTTTAAGTATTTTTTTAACGGCAGCTTCTAGAATAGATTGAGGCAGTTTACCACTTCCCAAAGCGGTTTTAATTGCTTTATAAGCGGCAGGTGTATTAGAGGGTAATAATAAAACATCATTTCCTGCTAATAATGCTTTTACTTCTAATTCGCCAGGGCTATGATGTTTGGTTACTCCTTGCATTCCCAAGCCATCTGTAAATATTAAACCTTTATAATTTAATTCATTTTTTAAAATATCAGTAACAGCTTTTTTAGATAGAGTAGTAGGTCGATTCGCTGTATTATCAATAGATGGAATAAATAAATGAGCTACCATCATACTTTGTATCCCATGCTGACTTAATACTTGAAAAGGAAACATTTCAATACTATCTAATCGTTCTCTAGAATGTAAAATTTGAGGGAGATCATAATGTGAATCTACATCTGTATCACCATGTCCAGGGAAATGTTTAGCGCAAGCCATGACATTATGATCTTGCATCCCTTTCATATACATATAACTTTTGGTAGTTACATTATATCGATCTTCACCAAAGGAACGATCATTAATAACAGGATTATTCGGATTGTTATTCACATCAACAACTGGTGCAAAATTAATATGTGTACCTACTCTTTTTAATTCACGGGCTACTTCTCGACCCATTTCATAAATCAAGTGATTATCTTGAATGGCTCCTAGCATTAATTGTTTCGGATAACTTAATCCATCAGATTTAAAACGCATCCCTAAACCCCATTCTGCATCCATAGCAATCATGATTGGAACCTTCTTGGATTTGGATTGGAATTTATTAATGAGTTCGACTTGCTTTTCAGGAGTTCCTTGAAAAAAACAAAGTCCGCCTAAATGATAATCTTTAATTAATCGTTCTATAGATTGTTCATGTTCTAATCCTTTATCAGAATGAGCTCGAACCATAAACAGTTGACCAATGCGTTCATCTTCGGTCATATTATTATAAATACCATCTACCCATTCTTGCTCTTTTTTATGAGCAGCAGGGTCTTCATCAGTAAGTTCAGGTACATTAAAAACTGTGTTGAGTGGCAAATGAACTAGGCTCATCGCAAGGGCAAGGATTAAACTTATTTTCACGTTTTTACTTAATATTTTGAACATAAAAGGGAATACCAATTGTATCGGGTGGCTCTAAAATCTATTATAGGTATTAAAGATTAAAATGTAAAGATAATAGATGATAATTTATATATTTTAACAAAGATTAATATTATCCTTGAATTTAAAATCTTATTACAAGGTCTTTTTTAATTCAGTTCGGATAAAAATTGAGCATGTTATAATTAATGATTTATTAAGAAAACTTAATTATTTATTTGTAAGATGAATTGAACTTGAACCGTTTTATTAAAACAACCGTCTCAATAAATATTACTATTGAAGTGATTTAAAAACTAATGTTAAAATGATTTGTAAGTGCTTGTAATACAAGATAAAGCTCTTTTTGAGATTCATTCCCGATAGCTATCGGGATAGCTATGGATCGATAAAAAGCTGAAATATTGTGTTTCAATGACTTGCAAAGGAATTAACATTATGTTCTTAAATCACTTCATTCTTTTAAATCAAATCAACTACTATTTTAAATATACAAATATGAAAAAGTTCTTCTTTTATTCATTCCTATTTCTTTCTATTGGATTTCTTTCTTCTGGTTGTGCTATGAAAAATCAAGTCGATTGGTTAGGGGAACATTCACAAATTTTAAAGAGAGCAGCTACTTCTAATTCCATGTCTCAAGATGATAAATTTGATGCTTTAGCTAACAGTTATGTAAAAATGATGCATCAAAGTTTAAATTTTACCAATCCTAAGAAAGGGCTTGAATTTGCAAGACAATATAGTCAACAAAATAGTAATGATATAGATGTAATTCTAAAAGGATTAAAAGGTTGGAAAAAAGATATGGGGGCATTAGAAGGGATAGCTTTCGGCGTTCAATTAGTGACTAAACCTTATTTTAAAGATCTCATCGCTTTATATCCTCGATTTCAAAGAAAGTACAGAATGTACTCTGCAGTTTCAGATCTATCTGGTCGCGTTAAAAATGGTTTAATGGATTTAGGCGGGTCAAAATTGAAAGATTTAGGTAAATAAAAACTTTAAAATAGTTTAGGAAAAAGAGTAAATTAGTTGCTTCATTAAAAAGAATTGAAATATGAATGCAATACGTTTACTCTTAACAACTATTATTATTGGATGCACAAGTCTAATATTATGGGCTCAGCCTGGTAATACGAATTGTGGGACTTGTATGCTTAATACGAATTGTCCTACATTAATGCCAGATGGAGGATTGTGTCCTGAAATGATCCCTGATGCTCAAGTAGGTGAGCCTTACGATGAATCCGTTACTTTTTTTATGCCGAACATGTTTTCAGTAACAGATCCGATTACAACAGATGTTACCTTACTAAATGTTGATATTGTAGAATTAATCAATTTGCCAGCAGGATTAGAATGGTCTTGTAATATGCCAAATTGTAATTATGCTCCAAGTAGCAATCCTCCAGATTCCGAGTTAGGTTGTTTACAAATTTGTGGTACACCTAATGTTGCTCCTGGAAATTATACGATAACGATTCGCTTATTAGCGGATGTATTTGTATCTGCTTTGAATTCTAATCTAGACGATTATGAGCAGACATATACTGCAGAATTAGTCGTGTTGCCTCCTTCAGTGGCTATAGATTTTTCTGTATTTACAGACTGTGGTTCTATTTCAGATGATTTAACAGCATTACAAGATTTTAATCCAGATCAACCAACAGAGTGGTCTTGGGATATTG
>JAHDFV010000032.1 GCA_020627985.1 Saprospiraceae bacterium | reverse complement strand
AAGAATTAAACTACGATCAGAAATATTATTCATGATTGAAGCCGTTTCATTCATTTCAACCATAAAAGTAGATTCACCAGAAGAAATATTATCACTGGCCCCAACTCTTGTAAACACTTTATCCACCCAACCTAAAGTCGCAGAATCAGCAGGAACAAAAGATCCCATTTGTGCCATTAAAGATATTAAAGCAGTTTGTCTTAATAAAGCAGATTTACCAGCCATATTTGGACCAGTAATCATTAAGATTTGTTGTTCATCTTTATCTAAAAAAACATCATTAGGTACATATTGATCGTCGACATCTAATTGATGTTCAATAACGGGGTGTCTACCATTTTTAATATCAATAGCATAACCATCATTTAAAACAGGTCTACAATAATTATTTTTTTGTGCAATTTTAGAAAAGGATAATAAACAATCCATTTGTGCAATAACACTAGCATTGTGTTGTATCGGTTGAATAAAATCCATTAAGTCAGAAATCAATTTTGCAAACAATTGATTTTCTATTTCTAATATTTTTTCTTCAGCACTTAAAATTTTAGCTTCTAATTTTTTTAGGTCGTTTGTAATATATCGCTCTGCACCTTTTAAGGTTTGTTTTCTTACCCAATTTTCAGGAACTAAACCTTGATCTTTATATCTATTCGTTACTTCTAAATAATAACCGAATACATTATTAAAACCAATTTTTAAACTGGCAATACCTGTAGCTTCACTTTCTCGTTGTTGAATTTCTACTAATAAATCTTTAGCATTTTTTGATGTGTTTCTATAATCATCCAAATCTTCATTAACTCCATCAGCAATAACTCCTCCTTTATGTAAATTGACTGGAGGTTCCTCAATTATTTCTTTTTGGATTTGATCTCGTATAACAGCACAAGGGTTAAGCGCATCTCCTAATTTAATTAAATAATCATTTTTACTTTGTAATAAAATTTCTTTAATGGGTTGAATTGCCGATAAGGCTCTTTTTAATTGAACGACTTCTCTAGGGTTTATTTTAGCAAGTGCAACTTTAGAAATAATTCGTTCCAAATCGCCTATCGTTAAAATATATTGTTCAATATCTGAAGCAGTGCTAATATTTTTTAAAAAGTAATCTACAACATCTAATCTTGAAGCAATGACTTCTTTTGATTTTAAAGGAAGGACCACCCATTTTTTTAATAAGCGAGCTCCCATTGGTGAAATTGTTTTATCTAATATTTGAATTAAAGGAACCCCTGATTCATGATTGGAATAAATTAATTCTAGATTGCGTATGGTAAATCGATCTAGCCAAACATATTTTTCAGGCTCAATTCTAGCAATAGAATTGATGTGCTTTATATTTTTATTTTCTGTACTATCTAAATAATGTAAAGCAGTACCAGCAGCAATTTGGGCTAGTTCTAATTCTTCAATTCCAAAACCTTTTAAATTTTTAACATCAAAATGTTGCAGTAATTTTTCACGGGTATAATCAGTGGTGAAAATCCATTCATCTAGCGGGAAAGTATAAAATCGATCACCAAATAATTGGCTAAAATCATCTGCTTTTCCTTTGGCAAATAGAACTTCAGAAGGTTTAAATCCTTGAATTAATTTATCGACATGCGAAATATCTCCCTCTGTAACCAAAAATTCACCAGTTGAAATATCAATGAATGCAATCCCTGCTTTTTTCTTTTTCCCATAGTGAATAGCACATAAATAATTATTGCTTTTGTGATCCAATAATTTATCTCCAGTGGCAACACCAGGAGTAACGACTTCGGTTACACCACGCTTTACAATTTTCTTTTCTTTAGACGGTTTTTCTAATTGCTCACAAATAGCAACTCTATATCCAGCCCTTACTAGCCTAGGTAAATATAAATCTAAAGAATGATAAGGAAATCCTGCTAATTCGATATCCGATCCACCGTTATTTCTTTTAGTCAAAACTATGCCTAAGATTCCAGATGCTGTTATTGCATCTTCGCCAAATGTTTCATAAAAATCACCTACTCTAAATAATAAAATAGCATCAGGATATTTCTTTTTCACATCGAAATATTGTTGCATTAAAGGAGTAACTTTTTTTACTTTTGACTTAGATTTTTTGGCCAAAATAAACTATAATTTAATGGTGAAGGAATTTCTCTAGTAGATCGTAAAGGTAAGGAAAATGACCTCAAATAAAAAAGCAGCTTAGATATGATCTAAGCTGCTTTTTTATTCGATTTAAGAAGTCTTTTTATTCAGGTAAAATTCCTTCAGTACAAATGATATAATTCATAGTCAATAAACCCGACTTTATTTGATAATTCGGATTTCTGGCAACAGAATTTTTACTCAATGAAGGAATACCTGATTTACTTGAACCATTTCCCTTCATAGCTGCTTTATTAGCGGCACTTTCTTTTCTCATTTTTTCAAGTGTAGCATCATTAGGCTTATTTAATCGAACAAATACGTCTTTTTCTTCACCTAATTCATATAAATCTGTTGTGCTACTTTTTCCAGAACCAATTGCATATTTTCCTCTAAGATCTGGAAGATCAAATGTTTCATCGTCCTCATCTCCTCCATAAGTAAATCCTAAGATGGAATATAATGGTTCATAGTCTTCAATTTTAACAGTTTGTCCATTACAAAATTCCCAACCAATTGGAGCAAAATCTCCAGCAAAAAGTCGTACTTCGCCAATCATTGCGTCACTTTTGTCAAAAATAACATTTGGCTTTTCTTGTACAATGGCATTAGCACTTCCTACGATATCTAGATTTTTAAGTGCTATTATGGAAAGAGATAGAGCGATTACGCTCATAATTATTTTAGAGTACATAATTTATGATTTTGTATTTATATACAAAAATAACAATTGCATTCTTAGTTTTATCAATTGAAGATTATATTAACTTTACTTTATGTCATATCTAAAGAAAATCAAAGAACCAACGCTTCTTCTTAATGAGGAAATTTGTAGAAATAATATTCGTCAAATGGCAGAAAAAGCTAAATGGAACGAATGCATATTTAGACCTCATTTTAAAACACATGTTTCTTTAGAAATAGGGCAATGGTTCAAAGAGGTAGGCGTAAAAAAAATTACCGTTTCATCATTATCCATGGCAGAATACTTTTCAGATGATTGGAAGGATATAACGGTCGCTTTTCCTATTAATATTCTAGAAATAGAGAGAATTAATCGTTTGGCGAATAAAATTCAACTGAATGTATTGATAGAAAGCCAAGAAGTTTGTCAGTTTTTAGATCTTCAACTGACAAGTAAAGTTCGAGCATACATAAAAATTGATGCTGGGAACAAAAGAACGGGTATTTCTATTGATTCCATTTCTAGAATAGAAAATCTTGTGCAAAAAATAGATCAAAGTGAGCAAATAGAATTGTTCGGTTTTTTATGTCATGCAGGAGAGTCTTATTCAGCAAAAGGAAAGAATGAAATCTTACTGATTCATAATGATTATCAAAATCGATTATCAAAGTTTAAAGCTTATTTTACAAAGGATTACCCCGATCTTATTTTATCAATTGGAGATACTCCTACATGCAGTAGAGCAGAAGATTTTACTTGGGCAGATGAAGTACGTCCAGGGAATTTTGTATTCTATGATGTTATGCAATGGATAATTGGCTCAAATTCATTAAATCAAATTGCTGTTGCTATGGCATGCCCTATTGTTGCTAAACATAAAGAAAGAAATCAATTGGTTATTTATGGTGGAGCAATACACTTTGCAAGAGATTCTAGAATGCATCCATTCTTGGATAAAAATATTTACGGACTTGCTGTAGAATTAACAGAAAAAGGTTGGAAACCAACGAAGCATGTCAATTATTTTACAAGAATGAGTCAAGAACATGGAGTTCTTCAAGTCAGCGATGAATTTTTTGACCAGTTTAAGGTTGGTGATTTGATTGGTATTTTACCAATACACTCTTGTATGACTTCAAATCTAATGAAGAAATATCTAACCGTAGAAGGAAATTGGATTCAAAGAATGTAACTAACGAGTAAATCCTAATTGAGAAGTACAACATTCAATTTCATAACAAACGATATCTGTTAAGAAATTTGCATTATAACACCCAGGAGTAATATTTCCAACATTAGCAACAGGTTGACCAATTAAACCACTTGGTAAAGGATCAGGAGCATTGCTACTGTCATAGTTAAGAGCATGTATGTTATAAATGTCTCCAATGGTTAATGTACTCGCATCAAATATTCCTGTATCATTTTGATCTATAATATCTCCTAATGCATCAACTAATACATAAACCAATTCATATGAAGCATTAAAGCCTGTTTTTTCCACAGTGAAAGTTACATCAGAACAGATAGCAGTAGGAGTACAAGTACAATCAATAATATTAAAACATACATAGTCAGATAAAAAGTCAGCATTAAAACAGCCCCCGGTAATATTAGATAGTGGATCACCAAGACTTAATCCACTTGGAAGAGGAGATGGAGGATTGCTTCCATCATAATTTAAAGCATGAACTTGATAAGTATCTCCAACAGTATAAGTACTAGTAGGGAATGTACCTGTTGAATTTTGAGCTACAAAATTACCCGAGTCATCTGCTAATACATAAACTTGTATATTTCCTGGCGTTGATCCTGTAGTACTAGCAGAAATATCATCCCCTTCACAAATATCTGTGGGTGTACAAGTACAGCTGATAATATTGAAACAAATGTAATCGGTTAGGAAATCAGTATTGATACAACCTCCCGTAATATTAGATAATGGATCACCAACACTTAAGCCACTTGGAAGAGTAGTAGGAGGATTTGATCCATCATAATTTAAAGCATGAACTTGATACGTTTCACCTGCAGCAAAAGAAGTAGTAGGGAAATTTCCAATTGTATTTTGAGCAATGAAATTACCCGAATCATCTGCTAAAACATAAACTTGAATATTCCCAGAGGTTGATCCAGAAGATGAGGCTATTATAGGACTGTTTTCACATATACTATTAGTTTGACTACAACTTGGATTGACACAGGTTTCAGATACAAAGTCAGTTAAAAAATCTGAATTGTAGCATCCCGTTGTTGTAGAACCAACATTACTTACAGGTTGGCCAATTAAAGCAGAAGGCAAAGGACTAGGTGCATTGCTCGGATCATAATTCAATGCATGAATTTGATAAGAGCCAACAGCTACACTTGTAAAAGTTCCTGTAGTATTTTGAGCAACGATATCATTACTAGCATCTACTAAAACATAAACTTGCGTATTACCAGAAGTACTTCCCGAAGAAGTAGCTGAAAGTGTACATTGTGCTTGTAACTGCCAACTTGTAGTAAAGCATAAAGCAAAAAAGATAATATTTTTAATAACTGACTTCATTAATTCTTTTTCATATTTGGTTTAGAATTAATCCCAAGTACCATTATTGGCTGTACAAGAAGAAGTGGAACAATTCGGCGGGGCAGTAAAAAGATTATTCGTTGTTAAAGTACAAGTTGGGTCAGCTGAAAATAAAGCACTTACATTTACAGCAGCTCCATCAGCAGTCAAATTTGTTAAAGTTACAGTTTGAGGACTTGTACCTAAAGGAAAAGATTGACCATTTACATCTAAAGTACCAGCTGCAGGAGGATTACTATATGTTATGACTACTTCTTGAGTATAAGTATTCGTACCAGAAACACATGCAGTTTGATTACCAATAGATAAATTAGAGATATCACAAACAGCACAGTTATTACCTGTAGGTATTGTTATTTTACAAGCTGCTGCTGCTGAGTTGATATGAGAATCAAAGTAAATAGTCTCAGCACAACCATCGACTGTTACTTGTATACTAACAACAAAATCATCAAAAGCAGCATTGTAAATTGTATTGTTATCATAATTTAATGTATTGCCAGATATGGTACCATCTAAATCTTCACTTACACCAGCAGTGGAAGATGCTATGACAGCAGTTGGTGTAAAGGCGGTGATTGTAGGTGTATTAGAAGGGGAATCAAAACGAATGAAAAATCCATCATAAAAACCATCTCCTCCACCTAATTCCACTAAGATATCTAAATTGTAAGTAACTGTTCCGTCAGGATTATTAGTTTGACCTGTTATAGAAATGGTACTGTCATCACAAGCATTAGTTTTTACAATAAAACTAACAAGCGATACGAAAATTAATAGAATATATTTCTTCATAAGAATAAGTACTTAAATTTGCTGTGGTCTAAATTAGTTAATTAAAGCCACAAAGCGATATTTATAAAGAATTAAAAATAATAACTTATATAAAGTTTAATGTAGGGGTTAATTCTATAATTATTTGAAATTCTTAGTGTTGTGGTTGTAATATTTGGGTATATTTTAGAATGTAATTTACGTAAAATCAACATAAGGTTTATTTTAAATTAGCCCTGATGTTAATTAATTTCATTTCTTTAAATGGAATTTCTTGAATCTTACTATCAATCCAAGTAATAAAATCAAAAAATTCTAAGATATGTTCTTGGTTGGGTTGAGATTTAAAATATTCGATTAATTCAATCCTTTTTTCAATGAAAATTGCTTTTTTCTCATCTTTGTTTTTAGCTCTAGGAAGTATTTTGATTGTTTGAAGCATTATGTTTTCAAAGGTATATAATTGTTCTCTTTTCTTTAAAAAATTAAATACAGATCGGATGTAATATGAAATTAAAGAATAATTGCCTAATTCATAATGGATAATAAGGCTTAGAATTCTAGAGAAAGAATAAACATCCTTTCGGTCATTTTCATTATACTCATTCAATACAACATTAATATGTTTTAATGCTTCCGTAAATTCAGATTCTCCAAAATGGAGGTATGCAAATTTATACTCAAAAGTCATATGTACAGATCGAGGAATTAGGCTATTATATTCTTTTAAAATACTTTTGATTTCTGATTTTAGATTTATGCCTTTATTGTAATCTCCTTCTTCTAATAATTTGACTAGATTCGTACTATGGCCAAGGCTATAGATTCTTGCAGAAACTTTTTTCTTATCCTGTTTCATTTTCTCAGGCACTTCAAAAAAAGCAGTTAATTTTTCTTGGAATTTTTCAGGAGATATAATTTTACTTAAACGTAAAGCATGGCTTAAGAAAGTAATATATTCATATTGGTTTTCTTGTTTGAAATCAACATGATTTTCCATTAAATCGATAATACGATTAATGTATTCATATTCTTTTGTGGGATCGTTATTAATAAAATGATGTACAGCAAGACCTTGATACCTTCTTATACTTGTATGTAATCCTAGATCTTTCGGAAATTGTTCTAATTGTTTTAATAAAGAATTAGCATATTTTTTCTCTTCTTCTGTTCTAGCTTTACCTTTAGCAATTAATTCATTAATCACCAATCGATAATGATAATCTGCTTCATTAAAATTTGAAATATTGGTAAGAGAAGAATTTAATTCTTCTTTCATATCATTTAATTTTGCAGTTGTAGTTCCCTCAAAAGCTTGTAATATTCGCTCCTGTAGTAAGACTTCAGGAAGAATAGATATTAAATGATATTTAAAGGATAATTTTTTAGATTTTATACATTCTTGTAAAGCTTGTTCTATTAATCCTTTTTGATAAAGAATAGTACTTGTATCTAAGTGAAACCTTGCCTTTGTCATAGCCGAAGATGTTGTATGTTGAATCCGAAGGGTTTCTAAGATTTGAGCATATAAATAGTTTTTATCGCTACCCCAATTGTTATTAATAGATACTCCTTTTTTTTCTAAAAAATCAATAACTTTTTCTTCATTATAATTTTTAACGTGCTGTAGCGCTTCAAAAAGTTTTAAATATTTTTTTTGCTTCGCATCACCAGATAAACTACTATAAAGCTTAAAAAATCTTTTTTCAGATTTAGTAAGTGCATGAATCAATTCATGAAGCTTATCTTTTTTTATCATTTATTCTCTCAAAATTATTGTTAAAAATCAAGATAAAATTATAAAATCCTAAATACTAATTTTTTTAGGACTGATCGAATATTATTTTTTTTGTGTTCTATAAATTAGTGATTACAAGATAGATTTATTTCTCTAATAATCAATTGTTTATGTATTTATTTTTGGATTGTAGAATTAAAAACTATATAAAAACTATGATTGGTCAAATTTAAAGTTAGAATTATATTTAGTAAGGCTTAATGGAAAAGCTATATCTTCCTTATTCACAATTTACTTATTCAACATTCTTAAATAAACTCAAATATGGTATTTTTTACAAACAAAGGCTTTAAACTATTACTTGTCGTACAGTTGCTATGGGTGTTTAGTATACAAGCACAACGAGAAGCTCCATCAGAAACTATTAAAACTTTATTTAATTCAGAAGATTTTGAAGATGCAGGCGCTGCAGATAATTCTGGTATAACACAAATAGGAACAGATAATTTTACTTGTGGTTCTTGTACCAGTGGATCAACTTCAAATTCATTTAGTTCTGTAAATGCACCCGTGAACTTTTTTGCATTTGATAACAGTGGATATTATTTCCTAGCTCAAGACTTAGACGCAATACATTCAGATGATGATGCTGAATTTGATTGGATAACTACAATGCCTGTTACCACAGATGATGTTTGGTTCTCTGGGATATTTGCTGCTAGACAAGAAAGTACATCTCTTTTTGATACAGGTGATAAATTAAGAATTTCCTATTCAAAAGATGGAGGAGTGACTTGGACGAATGATGTGATTAGTCAAGAGGTACAAGATGAACCTTTAAATTATGCAGGAGGAAAACATTATACTTTCAATTTAGGTCCTATGACAACTGCAGGTGATATTCATATCCGTGTAAGTTTTGATAACTTAAATGGAGGTGCTGAAGCTGTTGGTTGTGATGATTTTAAATTATACTGTAAATGTCCCGTTCAGATATCTAAAAGAGGATATACCGTTTGTAATGGAGCAACTTATGATGCTTATATTCCTTATACAGGTTCTTCTGCTGCAGCAATGACAGTTACACCGAATGCGGGTACTGCAACTTTTGATTTTAATGCAGCAGAAGGAGAAATCGCTATCACAGGTATTGCAGTTGGAACAGATTGGAGCGTAGATATTGCTGGTGGTTGTGAAAGTACAACTGTAACTGGTTTATCTCCGGCGACATGTTTGGCTTCTACTACTTGTCCTGCTACTCCAGTACCTCCTGCTGTTGCAATTACAATTTCACAATGTATTACTGAAGCTACACCAGCGGCTCAAGATGCATTAGCTGCAGCTGATCTTACAGGAGCGACACCGTTTGCAACTTGGTCTGGAGCTGTTGCATTTGCAAGCACTAATGGATTTACAGATATAGTATTTGAAGAAGGAAATTATGATAGAGGAACTTGGGGCGGAACATCTGTTCATAATCTAGATATAACAGGTTTGAATGTTTATGGTAATGGTTCTACAATAGATGGAAATGGAGATGGTGGTACGATGCAAGAAGCATTTGCAATTTTAGCAGCAAATGATATTACGTTCTATGATTTGCACATTAGAGATTTTATGCATACAGCTGGAGGAGCCATACAAATTAATGGACAAACTGGTATAAGATTCGTTAGATGTATTTTTGATGCAAATGATTATGGTTCTGATGGAGTAGTAATTACAGGGGGGCAAGCAGAATTTTATTGTTCTCAATTTATTAATCATATTCATGAACCTGGTTTAGGAACATCTAGTGCAATGTCAATCACTGGTGGTGATATTTATTTTGTAGATACAGATTGGTCTTGTAATAGAAGAGTAGGTTTTGGAGGTGCATTAAAAATTACAAATGCGCCTAATGTTTCTTTCTATGGAGGTTCATTCTCTGATAATTATACATTTAGTGGAAATGCTGGAGATGGAGGTGCTTTCTATATGGGAGGGGGTAACCTTTATATGGATGGAACTTCTTTTACTTGTAATAAATCTATGAATGGAGTAGGAATAAGTGGTGGTGGAGCTATCAGATTAGATGCTCAAAATACAATGACAACAAATATTGTAAATGCATATTTTTCAACGAATACTGATGAAGGTGGAGGATCACCTTCTGGAGGGTATGGTGGTGCCATTAATATTGGTCAGACACCCGCAGATCCTCATACTGCTGTAGTAGCTCATTCTACCTTTATAGAAAATTCAGCGGGTAGAGGTGGAGCTATTTATATTGATAGTGAAGTTGATGCTGCTATCTTAGCTTGTACTATTGATAATAACACATCTAATGACGAAGGGGGAGCTGGTGTTTTTGTTAAAGCAGGAGAATCTGCAGGTGTTGCTAAAACAGAATTTACATTATGGAATTCTGAGATCATCAATAATAATAGTTCAGATGCAAATCAAGCTGGTGGTGTTCATGTTCAACAAGCAGAAACAAGTATTAATACAACGGCGAGTAGTGAAGATGATATCAATATTGGTGGTAATACAATATGTGGTAATTCAAGTGGTAACGCAGCAGCTGATTATTCGGTTCATGAAGATATGGAAGGAACAACAGGACCTGGATTAAGATCTACTGAATTTTTTGGTAACAATAATATAGGAACAGGAAGGGCTTATAATGATATTTCAGGAGAAGATTATAGCTTTGGATGTACAGCAGCAGCAAGTGTTGCAGCTGCACCATGTGCAGGATGTACTACGATAGTAGCAGCGGTAGCTAGTTGTGGTGGTTCGATTTGTGGTACAGCATTCGTAGATAATTTTGCTGAAGGTTCACAATGTAATAATGATGGTACTGCAGCAGGAACTTTAACTTGTGATCCAGATATTGCAGCTCCAGTAAATACAGATTCAGGTTTACAAAATGTAACGGTTCAATTGTTTGAATGTGTTGGAGGTTGTGATGGAGCAGCTGTTGTTGATGGTGTAGATACTCAATATGGAGTAGATGTATTGACGGATGCAGATGGTAATTATTGCTTCACAAGTTTACCTGATGCAACATATTATGTAGTATTTACGACTCCTGCTGGTTATACGGCTACTACAGAAAATTCTGCTGGAACTTCAGGTAATAATGATAGTGATAATAGCGTAACTTTAGGTGTTTCTCAATCAATGACTGTTGATGGTAATGCAGGTACTCCTGCTGCTCCACCAACAGCTGATGCAACATCAGGATATGCTGATTATCCAAATGTGGATGCAGGATTCTATCAGCCATATGATTTAAGTGGTGTGATTTTAATTGACACAGATGGCAACAATGCAGGAGATGCTCCATTTACTGCTGTTGCAGTTACCGTTACAGCTACTTTAGCTGGACCTGATGGGATCTGTGGTAATGGAGATGATACAACAATGTCTACAATGTCATCTACTGTTGATGGTTCATATTCTATTTCAGGTATTGCTCCTGGAGGATTATGCTCTGTTGCATTTACAGTTCCTTCTGGTTATTCTGCTATTGATCCTGAAACAGGTAATGCTATTGGTGATGGTGATTTTATCACAATTGATGGAGAAGATATTTGTCCAGCATGTGCATTAACAGGTACAGGTGCTTTAATTCCTTCCGGTAGTACAGCTACATCAATTACTGGATTAGCATTAAATAACTTCGCTTTACCAGTAGAATTAACTTCGTTTGATGTTCGTCAAGACAATTGTAGTGCAGTATTATCTTGGTCTACCGCAACGGAAGAAAACTCAGCTTATTTTGAAGTACAATCAAGTACTAATGGTAGAGATTTTGCAACAATAGAAAGATTAGAAGCTGCTGGAAATTCAGCTGAAACTATTGCGTATTCATTTACGGATAGATCAGTTGGTGGTAATACGTATTACCGTCTTAAGATGGTTGATTTGGATCAAACATTTGAATATTCTAGTACTATTCTTTATTTAGCTGATGGATGTGGAAATGAAATTTCTATCAGTAATTTATATCCTAATCCTGCTAAAGGACAATTATTCTATTCTATGCAATCTAGTAAAAATAGAAATATGACTGTAGCAATTACAGATGTAACTGGAAGAATAGTTTATATAATAGCAATGGAAGCAAATAAAGGAGAAAATGTTCAAGAGTTGAATGTATCAACTTTAGCGTCTGGAGTTTATTTTGTTAAAGCAATTTCAAAAGATGGTTTCCAATCAGAAGCAATCAAATTCATAAAGCTTTAGAGAGAATAATGCTTGAATTTTGATGTGAAATGTAACCTCATTTCTATCTATGTTAAAGCCCTTGGAATTTTCCAAGGGCTTTTTTAATTTTCTATTCTAGGATAACTTTACATATTAAACATTTTTATAACATCGTATTTATGAAAAAGAGATTTTTTCTTGAATATTCTTTGTCATTATTTAAGTAGTTTTTTTAAAATAGTCTAATAAAATATAAGCATTTAATTTGTTTGATGGTTTAATAAGTTAATAAAATCGTGTCACAATTAATGCATATATTGATTTTTATTTTATGTATTATATAATATATTGTGAGGTGTATTTGGTATGATATTTTGTTGTGATATCAACAAACTTATTAATAATTAATGTCAAGAAAATAAGGAGAGTTTTGCTATTAGTTAAGATGTCTTAATTTTTACAAAGAATTATTAAATAAGATATTAAATCAAAGATTTATCAATGAATTTAAAATGAATAAATGGCATCTCTTACACCCATGTCAGGGACATTAGGAATGACTAATGCTAAACATCTTATTAGAAGAACAACCTATAATATAACTAAATCTCAGATTGACAGTTTTACTAATATGACTGTATCTGATGCAGTTGATAGTCTTTTTAATATTCAGCCACTTACCATAGAGGAACCTTTAGATTATCAAACAGGACAAGCTTATATTAATTCGGGTATAACTCCTATATCGGGTAATCCGTCATTACGTAGATATGTAAAATCATGGTGGCTACACGAAGCGTACAGTTGTACTTCTATCCATTACAAAATGATGTTGTTCCTTCATCAATATTTTATTGTCAATTTAGAGAACACTCCATATAGCAAAGGATTTGATTATTTAGAATTATTGAGGTTTTATGCTGTAGGAAGTTATAAGGAACTTTCTAGGAAAATGATTATTGATAACGCAATGTTAAAATATTTAGATGGAGATTCTAATACGGAGAGCAACCCTAATGAAAATTTTGCAAGAGAGTTTTTAGAATTATTTACCATAGGGAAAGGCCCTCAAATTGGACCAGGTAATTATACTAATTATACAGAAGATGATATAATTGCAGCATCCAAATTGTTAACAGGGTGGAGAGATAGTGATAGACCACAACCTGCTGACAATGCATATATAGATTTGGAAACAGGTCTACAGGCAGGATATCCAGATCACAACAGACATGATGATTCTGATAAAACATTTAGTGCTGCTTTTGGTGGGGTCACAATTACTGGTGCATTCAATGAAACAGACATGCATAGGGAATTGGATGATTTTGTTGAAATGATCTTTTTGCAGGATGCCACTGCTAAAACGATATGCAGAAGATTATATCGTTATTTTGTTAGTCGGAATATATCTTCAGAAATTGAATCTGATATTATAACACCTCTAGCAACAACACTTAGAGATAATAATTATAATCTAGAAATAGCATTAAAGCAATTGTTCAAGAGTCAGCATTTTTATGATGCAGATGATAGTAATACAGGAGATGAAATTATAGGTGGTCTCATAAAAACACCTTTAGATCTTATTTTTCCTACCGTTTCATATTTTCAAATTCCTATACCAGATGCTACAACTCAAACCAAAGATCATTATCAAGAATGGTATAGAGAATCAGTAGATGAAACGATTTGTACACTCTCCAGTTTTCAATTATTTGCACCTGAAGCTGTAGCAGGTTATCAGCCTTTTTATCAAGCACCCAGCTATGATCGGAATTGGATTAATGCAAATACAATAGTAGCTCGATATAAAATTCCTGAAATGCTCATTAGTGGGAATCGAATACTAAAAGGAGGAGATTTAGGGGCAGGCATTCAAATTGATTTGGTTGATTTCTTAGAAAACAGTGGGATTATTTCTAATGTTTTATCAGCAGAAACCATCGTAACTGAACTTATTGATTATCTCTTTTGCCATCCAGCAAGTGAAGGTCGTTATCATTATTTTTTAAATGATATTTTTCTTGAAGGGGCACCATCATTTGATTGGACAATAGATTGGATTGATTATCAGAATACTGGAGATGATTCAGCGGTGAGAATACCATTAGAAAGTCTTTTTAAAGCACTGTTATATTCTCAAGAATATCAATTGATGTAAAATTTTGAAATCGAATCCATTCGAAAAAATATATTATAATGAAAAGGCGTAATTTTCTAAAAAATTCTTTAACAATTGGTTCAGGTTCATTCCTGTTGAGCCAATTGCCTTTCAGATCATTTGCTACTCCAGAAATGCTACCATTAGCACTTTGTCCTGATGTTAATGACAGAGTACTCGTCATCGTGTTTTTAAAAGGGGGGAATGATGGAGTGAATACTATTATTCCTACAAATCAACATGATATATATATGGGGCATAGACCTGGTATTGGAATTCCAATTACAGGATCTAATTCATTAATAGAATTAGATAGCACTTTGTCTTTAGCGGATCAAGTTCATTTAAATCCTTCGATGACATCTTTTAAAAGTATGTATGAAAATGGGCAAGCAAGAATTATACAAAGTGTAGGTTATCCAGATATAAATGGTTCTCACTTTAAATCAACAGATTTATGGTGGTCAGGGGGAGATGGTACTGCTACCAATAATTCATTTTCTAATGGATGGGTTGGACGATTTTTAGGTACAACTTTTCCAGGTTTATATGGTAATCCGATTACAGAATTTCAAGATCCATTAGGGATACAGTTAGGAGATCGGAAACCATCTTTAGGTTATCATGATCATGAAGATTCATATGTTGCAGCAAACCTTTCTCAACAAGAACCAGGTGGCCTTTATGATCAAATTCAAGGAATAGGTACTCCTGGTCACCAGATCTTAGGCAGTTCAGAATATGAGCAACAAATTGCCTATATAATGGATGTTGAAAACAGTACAAGTGTCTATGCTCAACGAATTACTGAAGTATTTAATGCAGGAACAAATTCTGGAACTATTTATCCTGCTACTGATTTAGCGAATCAATTAAAAACAGTAGCTAAATTAATTTCAGGAGGGAGTAAAACGAAAGTTTTTATGGTTCATCTTGGAGGTTTTGATAATCATGCACAACAAGTAGAATCTGGAACGCCACATATTGGTAAACACGCAGAGTTATTATCTGATTTATTTAATTCAACAAAAGCGTTCCATGAAGATTTGAGTAATTTAGGATTGGAACAGAGAGTAGTTACGACCAGTTTTTCTGAATTTGGAAGACAGGTAATTGAGAATGGTAGTTTAGGTACAGATCATGGAACTCTTGGTCCAATGTTCTTATTTGGTTCAGCTATTGAACCTGGAATTACAGGTACTAATATTGATCTAACTAACTTGACTTCTGGAGGAAAACCTGATGAGTCTCAATTACAATATGATTATAGGCAAGTCTTTAGAACATTGATTCAGAGTTGGTTAGGAGCAAGTGATGCAGTTAGTCAAAGTACTTTGTTCGATGCATATCCAATTATGCCAAGTTTATTAGCATCTAATGTGATTGTCGATCCTTCTTGTTATGTTGATACATATGTAGCTCAAATACAAATAAAAGCTAAAGTATTCCTAGAAGGATTTTATAATAAAGAATCTGGAGATTCCATGTTTAAAATATTAAATGAAAAAAATATCCTTCCTTTAGAACAACCTTATAACGTCGCCCCATTTAATTATGCAGGGACAGAATCAGTTGAGAATATTAGATGGAATGCTGTGGATTGGGTTTTATTAGAATTAAGAGATTCTAATAATTTAAATACTATAGTAACTAGGCAAGCAGCATTTTTAGATATTGATGGTAATATAATGGATTTGAATGGAGCTTTAGGAGTTACATTTAAAAATGTAAATGCTGGCTCATATCATCTTGTGGTCTATCATAGAAATCATATCGCTATTATCAGTAATGATCCGCTTGATTCAGGTAGTAATGTTTCTTATGACTTTACTAAAGATATTAATTCTGCTTATGGAATTAATCAGGTAAAAGATATGGAGGATGGCAGTTTCGCTATGTATGCTGGAGATTTTGATATTAATGGGATAAATGATATTTCAGATTATAATGAATGGAATAATAATACTGCAGAAATAGAACAATACATAAATATTGATGGAGATGGGAATGGTATTGTAAACAATCAAGATTTTAATCTTTGGAAAAAGAATCAAAATCAAACAGGTGATCCTCTAATTCAACAATAAGTATTTCAAGTAACGGAAAGTCAAAATCCATGAGATTTATATATATCATATTATTCGCATTTATTTCTTGTTTACTTCCAAAACAAGTGTTTACTCAGAATGTGGAACTTCAGGGAATTGGAGGGATAGATTGTACTGATAATTTATTTCACTTGAATATTCAAGTTAGAAACGCAGATCCCAGTACTATAAAAATAGGTTCTTTTTCTATTTTCTTTCTTTATGATGAAAGTGTGATCACTTTTAATTCATTTAATAGTCAAAATTTTGATGGGAGTAGCTTGTGTAATGGAGGTACTACAGCTTGGGCTATTCCTAAATACAGGAATTTAGATGGTAAATTCAATATGAATTTTATCATAAAAGAAGGAATAGAAGCAAGCAGTTGCCCTGAAATTGATAATAATTGGATGGATGTTGCAGAAATCATTTTCAATGTAAATGATTTTCCCAAGGCTTCGGATATAGCATTCGTTTTAGATCATTCGCATTTTAATTTAAATCTTCCAAATAATGGAATGAATTCCATGAATATTACGGCTAACTCTATAAGTGTCAATAATTGTTTAGGAGATTTTGATATGGATGGTATTTCAGATGAATTGGATAATTGTCCTTTTGTGGCGAATCCAGGCCAGGAAGACTTAAATAATAATCTTGTTGGAGATATATGTGAAGCAGGCTGTGATCTTGTTACCTATACTGGAGGAGATGTTGTTCTTTGTTCTGGCAATATGGTAACCTTGGCATCAAGTGCAATAGGAGGTAAGCCGCCTTATAATTATGTATGGAGTAATGGTGAAACAAATGGTATTATTACAGTTTCTGAAACGAGTACAACTCCTTATTATATTTCAATAACAGATAATGAAGGTTGTATAGATGTAGATACCGTTAATGTAGTGATTAGTGATATGAATGTTCAAGATGGTTTGATCGTTTTACAAACCAGTCCAACTTGGACAAATATAGATACTATCTATGATGGAGATGTAGTTAACTTCGAAGATTTGCCTGAATTTTATAGATTGCGATCAATACACGAAGGAGCTGTAGAAAGTATGTCCTTAGCATTAACAGGTAATATAAATTATACAAGAACAGATAATACGTCTAGGTTTGATTTCTTTGAGTCTAATACAGGAGGTAATTTGTTCTTAACACCTGGAACGTATAATATGAACCTGAAACCTTATGCTAAAAAGGATTTGTTAGGTGTTAGTTGTATGGAAAGAGACATTAACTTTACAGTTGTTTCCCAATGTGAAATTGATTTAGGGAAAGACACTTCATTCTGTTTAGGAGAATCTTTAATTTTAGATGCAACTTCTCAGGGAGTTGCCCCATTTTCGTACAATTGGAGTACAGGCAATACAATAGATTCCTCAATTAATGTTTCTCCAGCAAAAGATTCTTCTTTTATGGTAACAGTAACAGATGCGAATGGATGTAGAATTGTTGATTATATTAATATTGATATTTATGATAGTGGTACGCTAGAATATATTACAATCATTGATCAATTTACAGGATTGCCCTATGACACAATAGAGGGAGGAGAAACTTATTTGATCGATGACTTGCCTTTGAATTATAATATTGAATTTAATACGATAAATGTTGAAGGCAGTCTAGGTATGGATTTAACAGGGCCAACTAATCTATCTAGAACATCTAATGTTAATCCACATTTGTTGATAGAAACAAATGATCCTTTTGATTTTTTAGTGGGTGACTATAATTTAGAAGCAACAGCTTATACCAGTAATAATAAGACTGGAGAAAGTTGTAGTTCAAAAAATGTATCTTTTAAAGTTACAAGTTGTCCAAGAATAGAAATGGAAGATGAGATAATTTTTTGTTCAGCAATTTCTTCTAATTCAACTCAAGTAGTCAAACCAATAATAAATGGAGATAGTGGACCATATACTTTCGCTTGGAGTGATGGAAGTTCTGCGGATTCCTTAATTGTTCCTCAACCGCTCGTTGCTACTACATATTATTTATCTCTAACTAATGCTAATCCAAGTTGCGAAATGGTTGTAGATAGTTTCGAGGTTTTCGCCAGTAATATAGATATTGTCAATCTAGTCATATGGGATTTAGATAATAATTCAATTCATGATATAATGGAAGATGGCGATATTTATAGGCAAAGTGATTTACCATCGAATTATGGAATAGAAGCTATGACATCAGGAGCTGTTGGAAGTATAGGTTTTTATTTATCAGGAGATTTAGAAGATGGAGATTTAGAAAATGGAGCGCCATATCGTTATAATGGTGATAATTATATTGCTAATTTTCCTCCTGGAAATTATACCATGACTACAAATATTTATTCCGAAGCTTATTATGGAGGACCTAGTTGCGAAGAAAGTATCATTTCATTTACAATTGTAGATTGTGTAGATATACCTGTAGCTGGGATTCAATATGATTTTTGTGAAACGCATTCCAATGCTATAATTAATAATAATTCATGGCAAGATATAAAAGATGAGCATGGACAAATCATTGCTTCATTACAAGTACCAAATTCAGTTGATATTGGTACAGTAACTGTTGATGTTACTCGTTCTCAAAATGTAGGTACACTTAATTTTAATGATGGTGGCGATGTGAAATTATTGCCAAGACATTTTCATATAAAATCAAGTAATTATACTAAAAACAATAATTTCCCTGATCCAATAAAAGTTAAATTATACTTTACGGATGATGAACTTACAAGTTTAAATGCTTCTGATAATGGGGATTATGGCATATCTAATTATAGGGCGAATGAATTATTATTGAGTCATTATTATGGAGATAATCAAGATTGTTCTTTTGAGAATAATGCAATGATTCCTAATAGCTATAACAGACCTTCATTGGCTCATCAACAGTTAAGTTGTAATGATCATTATTTAGAATTTGAAGTAAGGCACTTTTCTGAATTTATTTTCCATGAACCTTATACAATGTTACCTGTAGAATTAATTTCTTTCAAAGGGGAATTAATAGATCTTAAGACTAAATTAGAATGGAAAACCGCAACAGAAGAAAATGTAAACGGTTTTATAATTGAGAAAAGTGCAGATGCAAGGGAATGGGAGGTGATTGAATTGGTGACAGCAAATAATACGGGAAGTGATTATATAGCATGGGATAATGTTCCTTTCGAAGGCTTCAACTATTATCGTTTAAAAATAATGGATCTAGATGGTAGTTATGAATATTCTAAGATTATTAATGTTGTGTTAGATCATGAGAATTCTGTTGGAGAAATTATTCCGAATCCAGTTCGTAATGACTTTTCTCTAAGCATTGATGCTTTACAGAACACCAAAGCTCAGGTTCAAATATCTAATAATTTAGGGCAAGTATTATTTGCCGGATCTCAATCAATAAATAAAGGAGAGTCTAATCTTTCTTTTTCTACAAATGAATTCCCAAATGGCATTTATTGGATTAGAATTATAATAGAAGGAAATAACTTTATTAGAAAATTTGAAGTATTGAAATGATAATTCAATATTTATTTTATAAAAAAAGGAAGGTTTGTATACAAGCCTTCCTTTTTTTATAAAATCGTTCTAGAATTAAAAGAATCATCGTATATAACTACAAACAAAAATAGTTCTTCCCTTACATTTGAAAGGAAGAACTATCATAACTCTGAGCAAAGAAATTAATTAATTTCCGTACTTTTCGTTGATATATTTTGCTTTAAGAATTTCACCTCTTCTAGAAATAGAAGGTTTCGTGAAATACTGTCTTTTACGTAAGATACGCATCAATTTAACTTTACGATGCTTGTTTTTGTAACGCTTAAGCGCTCTGTCAATGTTTTCGTTATCTTTAACTTCAATAATTAACATGTGTCAATTTAATTTTATTGCTTAACAAAGTTGGGAGAACCCCTTTTTATAAGGAGAAAACCCCTCTTTCTTCTAAAGTGATGCAAAACTACACATTTTATCGTAAATGAACAAGATGTTTTGATAGAAAAAAAGAGAATCCTTTAATTTTTTTCTTCCTTAATTGCTAAATATGAATCTGGAACTAAAAAAACTGAATCTATCAAATTTCAATTTGTGATTCATCTCCATTTTAAGCTATCTTTGGCGTATTGAAAATGTAATTTCCAATTTCAATGAAAACTAACGAATTTAAATCATTCAAAACAAACATACATGTCTGATAAGAAAGTCATCTTCGCGATGGAAGGGGTAAGCAAAACATTCCCACCAAACAAACAAGTTTTAAAAAACATATGGCTGTCTTTTTATTATGGAGCCAAAATTGGAGTCTTAGGTCTCAATGGTTCCGGTAAATCTTCTTTAATCAAGATTATAGCAGGATTAGATGATAATTATCAAGGGAAAATTACTTTTGATAAAGAGTATAAAATTGGTTATTTAGCCCAAGAACCTGTTTTAGATGAAACAAAAACGGTCAAGGAAATTGTACAAGAAGGAGTACAACATATTGTTGACATAGCTAATGAATACGAGGCAGTTTGTGCGAAAATGGGTGAACCCGTCAGTGATGATGAAATGAATAAATTGATTGAAAAACAAGGTGATTTATTGGACAAAATGGATCAATATGAGGCTTGGGATTTAGATCATACTTTAGAAATGGCAATGGATGCACTAAGATGTCCGCCAGATGATGCAAAAGTTACTGTTCTTTCTGGAGGAGAAAGAAGAAGGGTAGCACTTTGCCGGTTGTTATTAAGTAAGCCAGATATTTTATTGTTGGATGAGCCAACGAACCACTTGGATGCAGAAAGTGTACATTGGTTAGAACAATTTTTAAAATCATTCCCAGGCACAGTAATCGCAGTAACGCACGATAGATATTTCCTTGACAATGTTGCAGGTTGGATTTTAGAATTAGATCGAGGAGAGGGAATTCCTTGGGAAGGAAACTATAGTTCTTGGTTGGATCAAAAATCGAATCGTTTAGCCAATGAAGAAAAACAAGAATCGAAACGACAAAAGATATTAAAACGAGAATTAGAATGGTCTCGAATGGGACAGAAGGGGAGACAAGCTAAAGGAAAAGCTCGTTTGAACTCTTTCCAAGAGTTAAGTGGACAAGAAGTAAAAGAAAGAGAAGCAAGTTTAGAATTATTTATTCCACCTGGTCCTCGTTTAGGAGATTCTGTAATTGAGATTAGTAATTTATCTAAAGCGTATGATAATCGAGTTTTAATTGATAAACTAAATTTAGATATACCTAAGAATGCGATTGTTGGAATTATCGGCCCCAATGGTATGGGTAAATCTACCTTGTTCAGAATGATTATGGGTGAGGAAAAACCTGATGAAGGGAATATAAAATTAGGTGAGACAGTTAAAATCGCTTATGTAGATCAAAGTCATAAAGATTTAATTCCAGAGAAAACCATTTTCGAAGTAGTCAGTGGAGGAAACGATTTAATTACTATTGGAAATAAAAAAGTGAATGCCAGAGCTTATTTCAGTAAATTTAATTTTGCAGGAGCAAAAAA
>JAHDFV010000031.1 GCA_020627985.1 Saprospiraceae bacterium | reverse complement strand
ATTATATCCTTCTTTTACATATACCCTATTACCCCATCTATTGAAGATACATAGGTAATTATTCGGATAATCTTCAATACCGTCTATATAGAATACTTCATTTAAATCATCCCCATTTGGTGAGAAACCATTAAATATAGTTAATTCGTCACAGGCAATATATATGTAAACTGTCGCTGTATCACATCCATTTGGATTACACACCACATAGGTAAATTCATCCGTTACCGAACAAACTCCTGGGTCTGGGTCATACGTTATCGTACAATCTAAATTCACAACTGCAGAACCTGAATTCGGTTGATCTAAAACATAAAGCGTATCAATCACACCAAATATGGTATCGTTAGCTTTAACATTGACGACTACAGGTACATCTATTAATGTCGTATCATAATCATCAATTGCAATTGGAAGATCAAAGTTTTCAATTACGGTAATACAGAAGTAAGTCGTATCGCAATAACCTAAATCATCACAGAGAATGACACAAGCGGTATCTGTTCCTATTTCTTCAGGAGATTGATACGTGACGCACCATGTTGTTTGATCTACAAAGAATTCAACTATACCTGATGATTCATCTTCACAAATGTTTTCCGCATAGAGCAGATTTCCTTCAAGCTCTGTTGTGTCTAAACAATAGGTAGCTCCTGGACCAATAAATATTGTATCACAGAACGTTTCTGGTGTTGTGTTCTTAATTAATACATTGATTAACACCGTATCTATATTTCCAAATTCATCTTCAACAGCAAGGCAGATCGAATCAATTCCAATTGAAACTCCCCAATATGTTACGCACCAAGTCGTTGTATCAATTGTATAATCTACTAGATCAATAGCATCATCACAATAATTGGTAACTCCTGTAATTTCTCCTCCTAAATTCGTCAAAGTATCTAAACAGACAATTGAAGTATCAACTGCTACCAATAACGTATCATAAATAATTATGGGCCCTGTAGGTATTACAGTTACGGTATAAAGTATAGTATCACAAATATTTAACTCATCACAGACGACCAAACAGGCAGTATCTGTTCCTGGTGTGATTCCAGTATATGTAATACAAGCTAAAGTTGGATCATCTATTTCAAAAATAACTGATGTTCCCGATTGATCTGGACAAGCATTTTCTATAGAAACTATTGTTGTACCTTCTAAAATTGTACTATCAATTGCTTCTTGTATATCTAAACAATAAGGATCAACTACATCACCCAAAGTAATGGTATCGACTAGTATATAATTTGAACATTGTATATCAATGAGTAACGTATCTTCACAAAGAGAACCTGCATTGATAATGATCAATTCATGTTGCCCTTCTCCTGTAATTTCTATACCAATTCCATTTGCTCCACCACCAGATGCTAAAGAAAACGGAGTTATAAAAGAAGGATTTGAAATAGGATAAATCACAATATCTCCATATGTACTTGTTGGATTCTGAATAGAAACAAGCATACCATTACTATCTAACATCCAATCACCTGTTGGATCCCAAGTTCTCATAGAATCTACTAATGCAGGAATATCAAAAAATTCTCCTTCGAAAACATTTCCATCTACTGTCCAGCTATCCACATAATATGGACCTGCATTTCCTTGTCCGAATAATGTTCCAAAAGAATAACTGGATAAAATATTGAAATCACATCCTACTACTTGATCTGTAGAAAGAACACCATCAATAAAGATTTGATAATCATTTTGTAAATATTCATCAAATGGTATTGCAGCACAAATTAATTGGGGACCTTCACATTCTCCTGTTGATACTAATAATGATTCTAAACCATCAAAATAATCACAAGTTTCAATACACAATTGCTCCATAAGAATATCATTCGCAATATGTGTACATCCATTGGCATCCGTTACAGTTAAATTATAAGTACCTGCAACAACATCTGTTAGTATTTGAGGATCAGATGCATCTGGTAATATATCCCAATCAAAAGTATAAGGAGCAGTTCCTCCCATAACTGTTGGATTTAAAGTACCTAATTCACCAGTATCAGGACAACCAACAAAAGTTGCCACTATACTTAAATCTAAAGGATCTGATTCTAAAATTTCAATGCAATTAAATGTAACTAGATCGCCATTGCCATCAAATACATTGATACAATAATCACCTGGTGCTAAATTTGTTGCATTGTATTGATTGAAACCATCTGTAATTACAACCATTGCAGGTTCTACAAATGCTCCATCATATACTACATCAAAATCAATTGAACCATCGATTGCACCATTACAACTTACATTCGTTATCATATTAATGGTAATCATTGCTGTTTCAGGAACATTAGAGCCTACTGTAAATGTGATTTGGTTTTCACAACCATCCACATCCATTACAATAACGGTATACGTTCCTGCTGCCAAATCATTTCTACTTTCTCCTGATCCTCCGTCACTCCAGAAATAAGTGTATGGAGCAGATCCTCCAGTCACCGTAATATCTGCAGCTCCATTTGACAAACCTGGATCAGCTTCCATCGTTACATTAGCCATTAAGGTAAATGATGGAATTTCTGGAATTTCTACTAAAATAAAGTTATTACAAATGGTATCTGTTGCTGATGTAAATGATACTTCATACACACCTGCCGCTAAATCTGTTTTTTCATTACCCATTGAACCATCAGGCCATGTGTAAATATGATCATCTGGCAATAAGGTTGCTGTTCCATTGTCTCCTCCACAATCAGCTCCAGTAATATTATCAATATCAGCATCTGGACCATCTTCATTGCTCACTAGAATATATTCAGTTATACTACAAGCTGGATTTAATGTATCCATGACTTCAACCATATATAAACCAGCTGGAATATCTGATAACATATTTCCTGCTGAATTTAATGTACCTACTCCAGTTGGAGTCCATTCAAATACAAAATTAGTTGGATCTTCTATTAATTCAACAAGAGCAGCCCCTGTAGGCTTACCACATAAAGCCTCATATGCTAAAGTATATTCAACCGTTGGACCGTTACATCCATTACATTCTACTTGGATTCCATAACCCGAAACCACACAGCCATTTTCATCAGAAACGACAACAGTATATAAACCTTCAGGTAAACCTGAACGATCTTCAATGTCTGTAGTACCTGTAATGTCTAACCAGTCATAATTATAATTTCCAGTTCCACCAGTTGTTGTAATATTAATGGCTCCATCTTCATTACAACCACCTGAAGCAGAAAATTCTGCCACCAATGGATCATTCTCTTCTATGGTAACACAAGTGCCACCAGTAACGCAACCATTTTCATCAGTGACCATGATACAATATTCTCCACCTGAAAGTCCTGTACTATTATTTCCATTTGAAATGGTAACTACAGGTGTTCCTTGGAATCCTGTTTGAGGAGTCACTGTGAAATCAATCATTCCATCCATTGCCCCATTACAAGAAACATTGGTCAAACTATTTACAACGATATCTGCTCCTGCTACATCTCCATCAATCATCACAAATGATGATGTTGATTCGCAACCTGCATCTAAATCTATTACCGTTAATGTGTGAATACCTCCAGGTACACCTTCCGTTGTAGCCATGTTCATTCCTCCAAAACTCCAGTTGTACATATAATTACCAGAACCTCCAGTAATTGTAGCCGTTGCAATTCCATCGAAATTACCACAAGTAGAATTTTGATCTATATTTACATCAATGGTTAAATTATCATTTTGACCAATAATCACTTCTACAACGCTAAAACAAAGTGCATCTACAGGGTCTGTGATGGTAACGAAATATGAACCAGATGTTAAATCTGATCTTGATGCTCCCATACCCATATCACTCCATTCATAATCAAATGAACTTGGTGATAACGTAGCTGTACCATCTGCAGCAGAACAATTAGCTGGTGTAGTCATAATTGGTGCATCTAATGATGGACCATTTTCATTGGTTAATGCAAAAGCAATCACATCTGTACATTGACCAGATGCATCTGCAACAGTCACTGTATATCCACCTGCTGGCAAATCTGTTCTACCCATAGCAGTTGGTGTCCCTATGTCTGGAGACCAAGTATATACATAACTAGAAGAAGCAGGAGTAATTTGTAAGATTGCAGAACCATCAGCATTACCACAAGTTGCTTCTTGCATGGTTACTGATTGAATCATTGGTTCAACATCACAAGGACATTCATCTATTGTGACTCCTCCATCTAGTATAATTTGACAACCATTACTATCTGAAATCGTTAACTCATAATTACCTGCCATTAGGTTATTTCTAACTCCAGTATTATTCATACCTGGAAGATCGGCCCAATCATAAGAATAAGCTCCAGTTCCGCCCATGACTGATACATCAATCATACCAGCATTAACACAAGAAGGAGTAGAAGATATATTTGCCATTAAAGGTTCTGGTGCTTCAATTTCAAAACAAGCTGCTCCAGAAACACAATTGTTTGCATCTCTAATCTCTACACAATACTGACCTGGAGATAATTGTCCATTCGTCCATTGTCCAAATCCATCTGTGAAAATTGTATCTGTTGGATTAGATATTCCATTAGGATAAATAATATTGAATTCAACACCTCCATCCATTTCACCTGGACAAGTTACATCCATGATGTCAGTAATATTAACTGTAGATTGAGGAACATCACTATCCGTTAAAGCAAAGATGAAACTAGTCGAACATTGTTGCCCTCCTACTTCTTCAATGTTTACTAAATATGTTCCTGAATGTAAATCATTTCTTACACTTCCTGTACCACCATCACTCCATACATAGTTGTATGTTCCACTTCCTCCTGTCACAGTTAATTCAACTTCGCCATCTGAGTTACCACAAGTTGGGCTGTTCATTTCATTATATGTCACAACTAAATCGTTGTCTTCTTGAATGACAACAGCGACTATATTATTACAAGAAAGATCCATTGGATCAACGACTTGTACTCCATAAATACCTGCGGGTAAATCCGTTCTAGAAGCAGCGATCATATTATCAATCAACCAAGTATATTCCCAATTTGTAGGGAATAACATAGCTGTTCCATCTGCATCTGCACAAGTTGCTGGTGTTGTCATTATACCAGAAGGTGTAGGTCCATTAGAATTTCCTACAACAACTGTTGTTGATGTGGTACATCCTGCTACGCCATTTTCTTCAATTACAATGTTATATACACCTGCAGGTAAATCTGTTCTTGTTTCTCCATTTGTTGAAGCAGTTCCTACATTAGGCGTCCAAGTAAATGAATAATCTGAGGTATTTCCAGTAATATTTACTGTAGCAGATCCAACACTTTCTCCACAATTCGAATTGGTTACTAAAGTATTTGATACTAAAGTAGGTACACAACCACAGGTTACAAAATCAAATGTAGAAACAACTGTACATCCTGATACTCCTGTAATTTCAACTTCATAGCTTGTATCATTTGAATCAAAGACTGCATCAAAGCTTACTGTATTTCCATTAAAATTATCATTTTGGAATGCACCTGAAATAATATTTATAGATTGAACAGCTTCATCAATAACAATGGAAGCTCCTTGAATCATTCCATTACATTCATCTAAATTATTTTGAGCATTTGTTACTTGAATTCCATCTACTTCAACTGTTACTGAAACAGTTTGTGCTGTTGCACAAGTCCCACTTACTACTACTTCAAATTCATATGTTCCTGAAGTAGCAGAAGAGAATGTAACATTAGCACCTGTAGTACTCGATAGTGTACCCGAAGTAGGATTTGATCCCATTTCAGTCCAAGAATAATTCGTTCCTCCAGCTGCAGTTAATGTTGTAGATTCATTTGTACAAACTTCAGCATCTCCTGCTGTTGCTGTTGGAGAAGTACCATCTATTGTAATCGTTACATTATCTTCTCCAGTACAACCAGAATTATCTGTTACTAAAACAGTATAGGTTGTTGTTACTGTTGGAGTTGCTGTTGGATTTGCAATTGAAGGATCATCTAAACCTGCCCCAGTCCATGCATAAGTAAATGGACTAGTTCCTCCAGAAACAGCAGACAACAACTGAGTAGTTTCTCCAGCACAAATTGTAGTATTTTGTCCTGTACTTACTGTTGGAGTTGAACCTAAAGTTATCTCTTGCGTAGCAGATGTTGTACAGCCATTTGCTTGAGTTGCAACTACAGTATATGTAGTTGTTGCAAAAGGAGCAACCGTTACTGAAGCTGTGTTACTAATAACTCCAGAAGCATCTGTCCATTGGAAACTCTGTGCCCCCACTGCTGTTGCTGTTAAAGTTGTAGGAACTCCACTACATACCGTTGTTCCATTACTTGAATTAATGTTTACCGTTAATTCATCTGATACCGTTACTTGTATTTCATCAATAGATTCGTAACCACAACCCGTATTTCGAGTCGTTGTTAAAACGTATGTTAATACAGTACCAGCAGGTATAGACGGATCCACTGTAATTTTAGGATCTGCTATATCTGTTTGATTAAAGTCAGCAATTGTAGCAGGACTTATTGCAGACCATTCATAAGAATAAATATTAATATTATTACACTCATTTGATCCTACGGTAAAAGAGGTGCCACAATATGTAGCATCTGCTCCAGCATTTTCAAGGACTGGATTTATTTCAATGGTTTCAGGAGCAGGACAAACTGTAAGACCTGCGCCATCCATTGCCATGATTAAAACACACAATTGATTTTGTGTAATTGTCAATGTTTCATTAAAAGTAAAGGAACCTGATGTTCCAGCTGGTAAAGTAATATCTAATAGTAAGATATCAGTACCAGGCTCATCTATTCCATTTCTATTTTCATCATAATAAATATAAATATGATCGTCTTGGGTAAGTGTTGGTAAACCTTCAATAACTACTTCTAAAGTTAGTTCTTCAGAATTATCATCTACACAAGTTGTTACTGCATTTACTTCAGCAAAATAAACGCCATTGGATACGATTAATTCTAAGAATTGTTCTCCTCCCTCTGTAGTTCCTGCGAATATTTCACAATCTTCTCCTAGAGTTGGACAAGGTACTATTTCTCTATCCATGGTGAATAAAGCAAAATTCAATGTATCTGTCATACATTCTGGAACTGCACCTCCTAACACATCAAATGTGAAGTTAATCGCTCCTCCAAAAGGTATTCCAGTCGGCATAGGCCAATACACGACATTAAATCCATTGCTCATACTCTGAACTGGTTCTCCAGGTGTCCAACTTAAAGGATTTGTAGCAACAGTTGAGTTTGGCGCATAAGTAACTCCTGCTGGTAATATAACTCTAATGATATCATTATCATCTGTTGGTTGGGCTGTACTATTTGTTACATTAACATCAATTGTACCTCCACCCATTGGATCTACTACTGTGTTAGCTCCAAATTCAGCTATAAAGAATTGAGTAGGAGCTGGAATTCCATTTACGAATATTGGGAATGATTCTCCAAATTCTATATTCGTGGTATCTCCACAACCTGAAAAACCTTGGAAACTATATTCAATTAGATCTCCTGAATTAAATCCACAAGCAGGTATTGCTTGGAATGAAATTACATATTCATTAGAATCGGCTGGAGCTAAAGGGTTAAAACCATCTAAACCATTTTGATCTAAGAACGAGTTCAGCATAGAGAAGTCTTCATAAACATAACTTTCTCCTCGTATTGTAGTTCCTTCCAAAATTGGATTCGGTATACTTACTGAAGTGCCACTTGGTGTATAGGTTAATTCAAATGAACCAGGAACAAATTCTAAACCAACTAATGGTAAGAAAAATTCTGTTCTCATATCATAGATCGAACCTAAATCTGTATTTCTAATTAATATTTCATAATCTAATACATCACATAAATCAACAGTTGCTGTTGGTTGATTCAATACTTCTGCATCTAAAGCTCCTTCTAAACTTGTAATGCTTAAATTTAAAGTATCTTCTTGACAAGGCGCATATAATTCTGGTGTCCAATCTGGTTCATCATAAGCAACACAATTCCATCCTGTCCTTACAGTTAATGGAAAAGTGCCACACTTATCGATATCGGCTTCTATTAAATATGTATTACAAATATCTTCTGGAGAATTTCCATTGAAATTTCTTAGTAGTGGATCAACATATGCAAAAACACTACTTCCCATTCCATATGATTGGAAAGGCACATTTACAGGAACTGAACCACTTATATCTACAATAGATGTTACTGATATTGCAGCATTAGGTATATCTAATGCTACCCAATTTAATCCGGCATCTGATTCTATAGAAGTATTACAATGTTGTACCAACCAAGAAACAGAATTTACTAAAACTTCTGGATGAGGATTGCTTAATGCACTTACTGAGAATGTTGGTGGATCTGTATATAAAATATTATTGTTTACAGATTCTTCCGTATACTCAGAACAAGAACCATCTCCAATTTCTTCTGCATATATTCTATCTCTATAATAAATAGTTGGTGTAAACTCGAAAAAGTTATTACCACCAGAACTTACTCCTTCTGAACCACAATTTGCTACTAATGTAATGTTTAAATCAAATACAGAAGTGAAAGCATTATTGTAAGATGGAATGATTGATAACGTATCAAATTTAGCTATATATTCTCCATTAGGAAATTGATCTAAACTAGGTAAAGCATAGGAGTTATTTCCATGAATAGGATGATCTGTAATGCTTACATCAATAGAAAAATCATCAAATGCTTCTAAAATCATTGGATCAAAAACAAACTTAATAGAATCTACAAATGCAGCTTGTCTGTATTCATCTGGAAAATATTCAAAGAAGTCATTATTGAAAACTACTACTTTATAATTCAGTGTTGCTTCTTGACATCCTGTGGGATATGAAGTAGAAGAAGGAAAACTAAATAATGAACCTGTTTTAGCAATTGTAAATGTTTCCCCATAATTATCACAACTTACTGGAGCCCCTCCAAAATTATGATACATTTCCGCTCTAAAATTAGGTACAACTTTAAATAATTCATTATAAGGTCCATCTGGATTTAAAGAGAACATTCCTTTGAATGTAATTTCATCTCCAGGAGATAACGTTATTCCTAAACTATTCAAACAATCATCTAATTCTATATCAACTGATTTACTTATTTCATCTACTGAAGGTGTTGTTGTAGCAGCAGAAGCATCTACTGTACAAGTTACTATTGATCCACCTTGGTTGATTTCAACTATACCTCCTCCAAAGATGAAAATATCTTCGACTCCTTCTATTCCTTCGGGATTATCATAATTAATGGTTACGCCAACATCATTTGAGATAACATCATCCCCTACAGTACTCGCAATCGTCATAAGAACAGAATCACAAGATAACGCTACATTATTATTTACTGTTGTTGGATCTACTTTGGTAGAGAATGTTTCATCCGTATAACCAAAAGTTGTTCTTTCAACATCGAAACCCATTGTTCTTATTCCATTCGGACATGGAGGTAAAGAAGAAATAGGACAAGGCGGAACAGATGGATGTATAATTGGTCCATCCATATCACCACAGAACCAAACATGTTCGCAATCACAAGTCGGGCAATAATAAGAAAAAGTAACAGGGAATGAAGTAGGACCAGCTTCAGCATCACATGAAGCAAAAAGCCCTAAATCAATATAATATTCTCCACTAATTAATGAAGAAACTGAAGCATCATAACTTAATGTCATTACATTCCCTACTAGATTACTATTCAAGAGTGGCAATGGTTGATTTGACTTAAATAAATTGGTTTCACTAAGGTCAACTGAGATTCCATCAGGCAATTCTACTGTAACTAGGAACTGTTCATTCCCACCACAATTCTTTTCAAAATTACTTACTGTCCTTAATTGATAATAATTGATATGAAATACATCAATGCCAATTTGGGCATCTGTATCTGTTGTACTCTCTGAATCTGGTGTAATATTAGACGGTCTTATTACAGATTTATTTTCATACTGTAAACGAATGCCACAAGCATTTGAATACCATACTTCAGAATGCAAACTTTCTGCTGCATTATTTTCACAAGAATCTTCTGTATCAGCGGCATCGCTGCATTTAAATCTATAGCCAACAGTTACTTCAATCGATTCATTAATTGGTAGATCATCAAAATAGCCATCTCCATCAAAATCGATAAGACCACCTGGTCCATCTACATCTGATGTGAAAGCTGGATTGTTATTTAATTCAACGACACCTGAAGAAGGCGTTAATGTTTGTCCGGCAATAATTACTTCAAAAATTTCATATTTACCTTCATCTAATGATAATGCATTTCCTAAACCTATACCTAATTCAACATCTCTCATTGTTCCATAACCTGGATCTACTTCTTGCCCTTCATTGGTAAAGGTTACTGTTTGATAGCCATCTTGGCAGTATCCCGTAATTTGATTGGGTACTGAACCAGAATTTACGGCAACAGGATTTGGTGCACCATTGCCAATTGCTACAAAATTATTTATTTCTTCAAACTCACATAAATTCCCATAACAACCCCATTCTAATCTGTGTAAACTTGCTCTATTTTCATCACAACTTACTACACAAACATCTTCCATAATAATAATTGATTCATCTGAATCAAGAAAAACATCACCATCTCCCATACCAGAACCCTGAGGATTCAAAGTCATGTAAGAACCTGCAATCACCATGGTGTAGATTGTATCTGTTCCATCAAACGTTTTTACAAAATCTGTATATTCAACTCCATTAACCTTTACAGATGTTATCGAAACTCCTGGTCCCACAGAAGCTGAATAATGTAAGGTATCTATGAATCCAGACAATCCACTATTCGACAAGATCATCTCCCTCGAGAAACATTCTCCAAGAGCGGAAACTTCTATATTATCAGGTGTTGTAGCTGTTAGATTTGGCACTGCAAAAGCATCCTTATAATCAGCTGTCATTTCGGATTCCATCATCCCAGTCGTCCCATCAAAGTCATAGGTTAAATCCCAAACATCAAATACATTAGCATCATTGTTCATATTGATGGTATCAATAAATTCACAATCTGCTTGTAAAGTAAAGACCAACTCGACTTCACTTAAGATAGAAGGATCTAAATCTGGAATTGAAAATGTAGCTCCATTAATATCTGAAGCGGTCATTGTAACACCTGGATGTGATTCAGTTGAAATGAATTCAACAAATCGAGCTCCCTTAAAGAGATCTAAAGATGCTTGAATATTCTCTCTGATTTCGGATTCTAATCCGAAAGAACGAATGATTACTCTAGCAGTATCAGGTTCACCACAAATATTTAAAAATTGCGGTACACCTAAAGGACCATCGTATTCAACTAGAAGGTTATCTTGAGCAAAAATATTACTCGAAAAACCTAGCACTAAAAATAAACTTAGTAATAGCGTGTATGGTTTTTGTCCCATGAGAAAAAAGATTTTGAAAAAACTTTGTTTATGATTCTGATTTGTTCTCTATGTATGATTTATGGGTATACTTATATCTACAGGGAGGAATTAGATAGAAAAAACCCAATACTCTGTGACTGCAAAAACCAAACCAAAAAATCTTAATACGTTTCTGAAACTAAGCCAAACAACAACAAATAATATATATATGTATCTCTTTGTAAAATAACACTTATACTTGGGTAACGTATATTTTAAATCTAGACTGAACTATAGGGAAATAGAATTGTTTGATTTTAGTGTGATTTAACAAATTGCTGCATTACCTTTGCAGCTTTGAAAAGAAAAATGAATGGCGAAGATTAAAATAACATTTGAGGATAAGGATATTCAGCCTATTGTTGTTGAGGATTCTGTTGAAGGCTTTTCTTTATTAGAAATCGTTGAAGATAATGGCGGACATCTGAATAATAATTGTGGAGGTGTTTGTGCTTGTTCTACCTGTCACATCTATGTAAACAAAGGGGATGAACACTTAGAAGAAATCTCAGACAAAGAAGAAGATTTTATTGATCGGGCAATTAATCCTAGATTAGAATCTAGATTGGGTTGCCAGTGTATCGTACTTTCTGATGATGCAGATATCGAAATAGAAGTACCTGATCAATCTAGAATTATTGGTCACGAACACTAGTCAAGTTAAGAGATTGATTTCTTGTGACACGTATTTTTGTTTTATAACAATTAAATAAAGAATTAATGGCGTTTGATGAATTTGATGATATGCCCATCAATTGGCATGAACATGAGGACATTGGGATGAAACTTTACGATAAATTTGGAGATGAATTCACTGAATCTAAGATTTATCGTATTCGTTTTACCGAATTATTAGATTGGATTATGGAGATTCCAAATTTCGAAGGAAAAAGAGAAGATTGTAATGAAGGTCATTTAGAGCAAATCCAGGCAAAATGGGTTTATGAATGGCGTGATAATCAATAAATTGGTTTTTTCATGAATGAATTAGAACGTTTTAAAGAAATTACGACCTTCATTTTTGATGTCGATGGAGTTTTAACGAATTCAGATTTAATCATTTTAGAAAATGGCCATCTCTTACGTAAAATGAATGTTAGAGATGGATATGCTTTAAAAAGAGCTGTACAAAAGGATTATAAAGTTTGTATCATTACTGGCGGTAATTCTTCTGGTGTAATTCAACGTTTACGTGGATTAGGAATAAAAGACGTTTTTTCTAATTGCCAAGATAAACTAGATACATACGAAGATTTCATTTATGATTATCAAATTGATCCAGCTCATGTTCTTTATATGGGCGATGATATTCCTGATTATGAAGTCATGCGAAAAGTAGCATTACCTTGTTGCCCTCATAATGCAGCTAGAGAAATATTATCTATTAGCCAATATATTTCACCTCTTAATGGTGGTGATGGTTGTGTAAGAGATGTTATTGAAAAAGTATTGAGGCTAAATGGGGATTGGATTGATGATCCACTTGATGTAGAGTTTGAGATTGAAATACCTTAATTAAACGAAAATTTAAATGGTTAGATCGTTATTCAAATTTTTGCGGCTACCTAATTTAATTATTGTTGGTATTACTCAATATGTTTTACTGTATTGTTTGCTTTTACCTTTCCTTCAACATGAAAGTATATCTCCTACTTTAGATCATTTTCATTTTTTTCTTTTCGTTTTTGATACGATTCTTATAACAATGTCTGGTAATATCATTAATGATATTGAAGATGTAGAAATTGATTTAATTAATCGACCTGAAACAACTTTTGTACAGCAATATATTAGTATAAAAAATGCATATTTCCTATATGCATTCGTTGTCGTTATTGGTTTTATTCTTGCATTATATTTAGCCTTTTATGTGGATAAACTTCCTTTGGTTTTAATTTATCCTTTTGCTGTTGCCCTTCTTTATTTTTATTCTACTCATTTCAAAAAACTTCCTGCAATTGGTAATATCGTTGTCAGTATATTTTGTGCGGGAGTTGCAGGTATTATTTTATTTGCTGAAAAAGATGCTTATGCTTTAATGAGTCCTGAAAATAGTAGAAATACTTTCATTGCTTTTGGTTTATATGCCCTTTTTGCTTTTTTAACCACTTTATATAGAGAGATCATAAAAGATTTAGAAGACAAGGAAGGAGATGCAGAAAGAGGTTGCAAAACTCTCCCAATAGTACTTGGAGAAAAGAATACAAAACTCATCGCATTTTTTATTGGAATTTCTTTAGTGGCTTTAATGCTTTATATTGCTTTAGGCTTTTATGTTTTTTCTTCCTCAGTTATTTTATGGCTTTATCATATTATTGCTATCATTTCACCCATGATCTATTTATTGTATTTAAATATAAAAGCAAAAGAGAAAAATGATTATCATAAAATTAGTTCAGCGATGAAAGTAATTATGTTAGCAGGATTGATCTTTTTACCTTTATTTTATTATTATTTTTAGACATTATTCTGAATATTTTTTATGGATCAAATATTTAAAGGTTTAAAAATTATCGAGCTCGCTTCTGTTTTGGCAGGACCGAGTGTTGGCATGTTTTTTTCTGAGTTGGGCGCTAAGGTTATCAAAATAGAAAATAAAAATGCTGGAGGAGACATCACTCGAAAATGGAAATTACCTTCTGAAGATTCTGATAAAAATTATTCTGCTTATTTTTCTAGTATTAATTATAAAAAAGAACATTTATTATTAAATCTAAAAGATGAAAAAGATTATCTCATTTTAATGGATTTAATAAAAGATGCAGATATTATTCTATCCAATTATCAAGTAAAGCAAGCGAATAAATTACAAGTAGATTATTCTACAATAGTTAAAATAAATCCTCAAATTATTTTTGCTCAATTGAATGGGTTTTCTGCTGACAATCCTAGACCTGCTTTTGATGTTGTTCTTCAAGCTGAAGCTGGATTTATGTATATGAATGGTGAACCCGAGCGTACTCCTGTTAAAATGCCCGTGGCATTAATTGACGTTTTAGCCGCTCACCAAATGAAGGAAGGTATTTTAATTGCTTTAATCGAAAAATTAAAAACAGGTAAAGGTAGCTTTGTTGAAACGTCTTTATACGAAGCAGCATTGGCTTCTTTGGTTAACCAAGCTTCTAATTGGCTAATGGCAGGACATATACCTCAACCTATGGGTACTTTACATCCTAATATTGCTCCTTATGGAGAAGTATTTTACACAAAGGATCAGAAAGGAATTGTTTTAGCCATAGGTACAGATAAACAATTTAAATCTTTATGTCTTTGTTTGGAATTACATCTTTTTGAAGAAGAAAATTTTAAAAGCAATACAGAAAGAGTCATCAATCGCAAAGCATTATTTGAAAAATTAAATCCAGCTATTTCAGCTATTTCAATTTCTAAATTAGAAGAAATATTTACCCTACATCAAGTACCATATGGCCGCATAAGAAATATGAAAGAAGTTTTTGAAAATCCTCAAGCACAGCAACTTATTCTTGAAGAAAAAATGGAAGATCAAGGTATTTCAAAAAGAGTAAAATCAGTGGCTTTCCGAATTGAACCTTTTCAATCTTAAAGTATGAAAAAAGGTGTTTATTATTTATTACTTCTTTTCGCAATAATTGGATTAATTCTTTTAGGATATTTCACTCAACAACATGAATTTTCAAAAATAACAATTGGTTATGGTTTACTTTGGGTATTCTATTTATTCGTGATTTATAATTATTCTATTCCTAGTGTTAAATGGAAACCAAAAATTATTCATTTAATTTATATTGGAATTTTATTTCGACTTTTATTGATTCCTATTTATCCTCCTTTGTCTGATGATTATTTTCGATTCGCTTGGGATGGTTATTGTAATTTAGATGGAATTAGTCCCTACCAATTAAAACCTGAAGATTTTAAAATTGAAAATTCACCTTTGAATTATCAGGATATTTATGAAGAATTAAATTCTAAAATATATTACTCCGTTTATCCTCCATTATTACAAGGTGTTTTTAGTTCTGCTACTTATTTTTTTCCTTCAAATTTATTAGGAAGCGTAGGGATTATGCGCTTATTTTTACTCTTATTTGAAATAGGTTCTATATTTTTTATTTATAGCATTTTAGAACGATTTTCGTTACCCAAATGGCAAGTATTATTATATGCTTTAAATCCTTTGGTTATTATAGAAATTACAGGAAATTTGCATTTTGAAGGAATGATGATTTTTTTCTTACTGGGCTGTATTTACTTTCTTAGTCGAATAAAAGCATCAGCTCATCTTTTCACAAAACACCATTTCTTGTCCGCTATTTTTCTTGGTTTATCTGTAGGAGCGAAACTTTTACCCTTAATGTTTTTACCTGTTTTTATTCGGAAGATTGGGTTTTGGAATACGATAAAATATGGTGTAATTGTTAGTATCGTTTTCTTGCTTTCTTTTTTCATGTTGTGGGATCTCCATTTATTATCCAACTTCAGACAAAGCATTCGTTTATATTATCAAAGTTTTGAATTTAATGGCGGTATATATTACATCCTTCGAAAAATTGGATATTTATTTAGAGGTTATAATGAAATTGCATTTATAGGCCCAGGAATGGCTATCACAACAGCAGTGAGTATATTTGTCTTTTCACTACTCGATCGAAATAAAAATTTAGTTCGAATTCCGATCTTATTTTTATTTGCTTTAAGCCTATATCAATTGCTTTCTACTACAGTTCATCCTTGGTATATTGTTCCATTGGTTGCTTTAGCATCACTCACAAATTTTAGATATGCTATACTTTGGTCAGGATTAATTTCGTTCACTTATATCAATTATTCATACCAACCTTATTCAGAAAATCTGTGGATCGTTGGAATAGAATATATTCTTGTAATTTCTTTTTTATGCTGGGAGTTGATAAACTGGAGAAAAAGGAATAGATTAATATCTTCAGGAGTCGAAGTGACATAAAGAAGTACCACTTCAATTCATAAAAAGATTCTATGTTAAAATATATCTTAATTTCTTTTTCATTTCTAATCCTACCTTTCTCTACATTTTGCCAGGTAGATACATTGCAACCGAACCAAAATAAGAATGCGATTATTATCGGAATTGAATTAGGTGATAGTTTTAATTTTAAAAATTATGGGGTAGGTCCTCATATTACTTTAGGTTTAAATATTGGATATCGTTGGAACAAGCTTACTTTTCTAACTGGGATTCATACTGTAAATCGTAAAGAATATAATTCTGCTCTTTATACGGGTGTTGAAATCATTGACCCCATTAACCAATCTGTTTTTTATGAACACGAAAGAAAAACATACGATTTAAAATACTATTCTATTCCTTTAACTATAGAATACGAAACTCCATTATCTTTTATTTTATTGAGCGGATCTGCACATTATGATATCCTAAGGAGTGAACCCAATGGATCAGAAACCGTCAACATTGAAAATTATGAAGAAATTCTTAATGATGTTACACAACATCCAACTTTAAAAGAAAATAATTTATCCTTTATCGCTGGAATTGGTTTACAAATGTATTTTTGGAAAAATAAAATAAAGCTCTTGCCTAAATTCGAATACGAATACCTTTCATTACCTTTTAATGAAGCTGACAGAGTGGATTATAAAACATCAAAAATGCGATTAAGCCTTCATTTACGGTATGCTTTTCTCCATTAATTCTTATTTTAGCCTTCGAGATTTGAATTCAAAAATTCAAAACAAAACCTATGTTAAAGAAAATTTTAAAATTCTTGGGATATTCAATATTATTAATTCTAATTATTGCTTTAATTTTCGGGTTAATATATCGAAAGAAAATTTACAGAGTTCATCAAGTCAATCATTTATTTGATAAGGAAAGAATACTTGATAACTTTAGGAATATGGATAAATTAGTGAATACAACTACTGTTCACAAATCTGATCAACCCTATATTTTTGCCAAAGGAAATCCAATAGAAATTCCTTCTACATTCTCATTTAAAGGGGAGGAAATAAACACGCAAGAATATTTATCTTATATTCAAAACACAGGATTTTTAATTTTATTAAATGATACGATTGTCCATGAAGAATATAGACATGGGCATCAACCGTCTACACAACATATTTCATGGTCTGTAGCTAAATCTTATATTTCTGCATTAATGGGAATTGCGATTGAAGAAGGGCATATTAAAAGCATTGAGGATACTGTTACTGATTATTTACCTGAATTAAAAAACACAGGTTATGATGGTGTAAGAATAAAAGATGTTTTACAAATGTCTACTGGTGTTGGATTTAATGAAGATTATGGTGATTTTAATTCAGATATCAATCGAATGGGAAGAACTGTTGCCTTTGGAACTTCATTGGATAAATTTTCTGCTACCTTAAAAAATGAAAAAAAACCAGGGACTCATAATCATTATGTAAGTATTAATACGCATGTCCTCAGTATGATTATCAGAGCCACGACTCAAAAAACAATTACTGAATATTTAGAAGAGAAAGTTTGGAAAAAGATCGGTTGTGAATTTGATTCCAAATGGATCGTAGATGATTTTAATGCAGAATTTGCTTTAGGTGGTTTAAATGCTGCCTTGAGAGATTATGCAAAAATTGGGCGTTTATTTTTAAATAATGGAAATTGGAATGGTGAACAAATCGTACCTGCTCAATGGGTAAAAGATTCTACTACACCAGATGCTCCACATTTAATGCCAGGTGCAGACAACCCACTTTCCACCAGTACTTTCGGCTATGGTTATCAATGGTGGATTCCTGAAAACCCAATGGATGATTTTACAGCCGCAGGTGTTTATAATCAATATGTATATGTCAATAAAAAAGCAAAGATGGTGATTGCATTTAATTCTTCAAATTATCATTTTAATGAGGAGAATTTATATTCTAAAGAAAAATGTGTTGCCTTATTTCAAACGATTGCTAAAGGGATCATAGAAAAAGAAAACATTCCAGAATAAAAGTAGATATGTCAATTATAAAAATTGAAGAGATCATTGTTGATTCATTACACCATCTTTCTAAAGAAAATTTACCTTGTCATTTTATTTTTGATATTGATTGGAAAATAATTTACAACTGCCCTTCTTGCAAACATGATATTTCTATTTCTAACCGTTCAAATAATTTCACGTCTATACAAAATATTAATTCTAAATATTATTCGAATCTTGTCTTAAAAGAAATTGTTGATATTTCCCAAAATTTAGAAATCATTAAAATTAATCATATCTCGTATATTAATAGAACTGATTTTAATTATAAATATGATTTCCAGCGAGAACTTTCAACAGAATTTAAATATCACAACTGTAACAATTGTCATTTAAATTACTTAAGTCTCATCAGAATCGGTTTACCACAAGATGGCGAACGAGGAAAGCCCTCTTTACCTGGAAAAGTTGAGGTGATTCAAATTACTGCTCTACCCAACACACATATCTTAATACAAGAATTAATTAATCAAAAATAAATTCACAGATTTCTTTTTTCTTTTTTCGGCTCATCGGGATTTTTATTTTATCGATAAAAAGGTTGAACCCTTCTTTAGCTGTTATTTTAGATTTGGGGATGATATAGGATTTATGTACTCGAATAAATTCATGTACAGGAAGAATTTCTTCCAGATGTAATAAAGAATCTAAAATAATATATTTTTTATTTACACAATTTATTTTTACATATTCTTTCTGTCCTTCAATATATAGTATATCATTTAAAACTATTTTGCTGACTTTCCCATCTGATTTAATGGTAATAAAGTCTTCCGATTTATTTTCCTTGCTGATTTGCTCTTTTGCTTTAATAACCGCTTGTTCAAATCGAGTAAATGAAAATGGTTTTAATAAATAATCAATAGCATTTAATGAAAAAGCTTCTACTGCATATTTTTCATAAGCAGTTGTAAATATAGTCACTGGAGGATTAGGTAATTTTTTCAGAAATTCATTACCTGATAAATGTGGCATTTGAATATCTAAAAACATAAGATCAATTTTATGCTCGTTTAATATTTCTTGAGCAATTGAAGCAGATTTAGCTTTAGCTATTATTTCTAATGCTGGTAATTTAGATATAAATTCTTCTAATAAATTCAAGGCTAAGAATTCGTCATCTACTATTAAAACTTTAATTGATTTATTCATTATTAATCCTTAATTCAACTTTAAATGTATTTTCTAATTCATTTAATTCAAGGTTATGCAAATTCGGATAATTTACTTCTAATCTTTTTTTAATATTTGCAATACCTACACCTCCTACATCATCTTTCTGTTTATTATCTCTTTTTGAATTTTCACTGTAAAAAATTAACTCATCATTATCTATTCGTAAATCTAATTTAATAAACGTATTTTCATTCGTTTCATAATCTCCATGTTTAAAACAATTTTCAACCAAAGGTATTAGTAACATCGGTTCGATTTCCCATTTATCGATTTCGCCTTCTATATTAAACTGAACATTTAAATCATGTTCGCTTTTCATTTGGAATAATGAAATAAATTCTTGAATTTGTTTTACTTCTTTAGACAAATTGACTTTCCCTTTTTCTCCATCATAAATAGCGTATCTCAATATAGAAGATAATTTCACGATCATTTCAGGAGCTAAGTCTGATTTAACAACCGAAAGAGAATATATATTATTTAAAGTATTGAATAAAAAATGAGGGTTTATTTGCGCTTTTAGATATTGTAATTGTGTTTCATTTTGTTCATTAATAATTTCTAGATGTTCTTTTTCTTTTTCATATCTATTTTTAACCATTTGATACAAAAAACTTAGCACTAATGCTACAATAGCTGTAAATATTCCAAAAAGCCAAACACTAACTGTTCTGTCAATAACGATTTCTTCTACTGGGAGACGGACAAATTCTTCATTAAAAAAAATACGCCCTAATGTAGCTAAAACAGTGACTCCAATTATGGCGATACTATATAAAATATATTTTCTTTTCTCAAATAATAAATCGATCAAATAAAAATGTAAATAAAACAACAAAGCTACTATTGATAGATTTAGACTAGACCGAAGTAAGGCATCTTTAAAACCATATAATTGAACTTGTACAGAAACTGCTACAAAAAGGAGTAACATCCAAGTACCAATATGCAAAACAGGTATTATATATTTTAACGGTAATTTCAAAACTAGTTTTTAAACCTGAATCAAATAAAAATTGATTCAGGTTTAAATATAATCTATTAAATTGTCTTAGACTAAAATCGTAGTTTCTAATTTTTCTTCTTTTTGTCGAGAAACAATTTCATTGAATTTCTCTTCGTATTTTTCATGATTCGTCCCCATTATTCTATCCCAAAAATTAAAATATAAACCAAAATTACCATTGCCATTTTTATGATGCATATTGTGATGCGTTGATGTATTAAACCATTTGAAGAAAGGATGATTAACAAAGCCTTTGGGATATACTTCAAAACCTAAATGACCAATTACATTAAATGTAAATGAATACAAGGCAAAAAATGCTATTACCCCTGGATGAAATGGCATCACCATCACTAATATAGGTATGAATCCAAATTCTAATAATGCTTCTATTGGATGAAATGCCAATGCTGCCCAAGGCGTTGGATTATGGGATTTATGATGAATTGCATGAAATCGTATTAAGGGTTTAATTTTATGCATTGCATAATGCATCCAATAAAAATAAGTATCATGAAATAAAATAATAACGATTAAACTAAAACCAGTATACATTAATCCATATTCAGAAAAATCATAATACATTTGAGTCATTCCTTTCTCACTCAGGAAATATATAACAATGGCTAAAAATCCAAAGATTACTGCTGTATGAGAAGAATGTTTTATTTCAGCCCATACTTTCGCCATTTTAGGATATCTTTCTTGTATCTTTTTATGTTGTAATTTATTCTTTAATAAATAGTAAAAAATAAAACTAGCTAAGCCAGCAAAAAAAGCATAACGAACAAACATAAAAACACTCATGATCATCCAAGTCGGCAACAAACCCATTTCTAGTATTAAATTTCCAATAAAACCTTCCATAACATTAATATTTTTTCTTTCAATAAAACTACAATGAAAAGACGCTATCAAACAAGTATAAATTGCTTTTCAAAATAATGGGATCAACCAATGGTTAGAATCGTTCTACGAATGGTAATTTTACTTTATTGTATTGGATAATTATACAATAGGTCGGCTGTATGCTTGATCTATGAAATAAAACATAGTATCTTACTTATATGAAAAAATACCTTGTAATATTTTATATTCTTTTCATGTCTACTTTACTACAAGGTCAAGTTGTCATAAATGAATTTTGTTCAAATAATGAAACTGTTTTTTATGATGAAGATGGTGATAGTTCTGATTGGATAGAACTGTTTAATTCTAGTAATACCGATTACAATTTAGGTGGTCATTTTTTAAGTGATAATTTTAATAATTCTGAAAAATGGAAATTTCCTAATGTTATCATTCCTGCACAAAGTCATCTTATCGTATTCGCTTCAGGAAAAGATAAAAGTCAAAATAATTTACAT
>JAHDFV010000369.1 GCA_020627985.1 Saprospiraceae bacterium | reverse complement strand
AAAACTGTTATCCTCTTTTCTATTTTATGTATTAAAAGTCTCTAGATAAATAATAATAAACAACCTACTTCTTCATATCATACAATACATTCGGAATCGTAACAGTCGTATTACAAGTAGCAGTATTACCACTTTCATCGGTAACTGTTAGCGTGACAACATTAACTCCTGCATCATTGCAATCAAATGAATTTGGGCTGACATTCATGGTTTGAATTGTACAATTATCGGTAGAATTATTATTGATATCTGAAGCGGTTATATTAATTGTGCTTTCATTTCCAAATGTTGTAAAAGTCAACGCATTACAAGTAACTGAAGGAGCTTCATTATCATTTATATTCACATCATACGAACAGGTTGAAGTATGGCCATTAGCATCTGTTGCGGTACAGGTAACTGTTGTCGTACCTACAGGGAAAACTCCAGTTACTTCATTACAAACTACAGTAGGGTTTGGAATATTAGGTAGTTCGATGATTGCTTCATTCAATTGAGATAAATCAACATCGTACCAACCTCCTCCATTTGATATTTGTAGAGCTACATAGTCTTCGTTTCCAAAACTATTCGGTTCACCTGCATTCCAATTCGTATATCCAGACCCTCCACCTCCGCAACAGGTTCCTACCCATCCAAAAAGTGTTTCTACTTGTTCATCTGTTAGACCAATAAACAAATCTCCATAATAATATCCTGCATTAGTAAGGAAAGTATTTTCGGCAGCATCATCAATTGTGGCGATATATCCTCCAAATTGAGCAGCTGTTGCTTGAACAGCTGCAAATGCTTCCATTTCTGTTGTAGCACCAGCAATCTCTGATGGGTTCATATTTACATCTGTAATATAATAATAGTGACCATTATATGTTCCATAATAATTCAAACCTATTCCGTTGGTTCCTGTTAACTGAAGTGGAGCACAATCAACCGAGCTAGTTGTTGCTGGTAAGGTAATATTGGCTGAGCATAAGCCTACATCATTATTTTGATTAATATTATTTGGACAGTTAATGATTGGAACATCATCAACTTCATATGTAATCAGAACCTCATCGGTCGCAGTACATCCTAAACCATCCGAAACAGTGACAGTATAGGTTATATCAACATTGCCTACAATAACTGAATGGTTTTGTCCAGCACCTAAAGTGCTCCAATTATAAGAATAATTACCATCTCCACCTGAAGCTATTGCCCCAAGGTAAGCTATTTGATTTTCACATAATGTGCGATCTAATCCAGCATCAACAACACACATTACATTTGAATTAGCTAACTGTATTTCAGAAGCAATAAAAGAGAAATCATGATGTTTGGTGATCATTTGATCAGAAAAGAAAAAGGAAAATAATATAATTAAGAATGGAAAATATTCTTTCATTTTTCTGTGTTTATACTTCTAAAATAAGTATAAATGTTTACATTCTAAAATCGACTATTACATTTATTGCAAACCATCTTATCTCCATCTCTTTTTAATTTGATGCCAGTAATGTTTGTTTCTACGAATTGCTGAATAAATGCTTTTTGATGTAATTTATCATGGCTTATATTAGCCTTAGTTTGGTCTTTTTGGAATTGAACAAATTGGTTTTGATATTCTTGTTTTCCCCAACAATTAGGACAAACATTTGCTTCTATTAAATCTTCTTTTGAAAGATTATTTTCTTTATTTTTTCCTCCGAATAAATTTTTTAAAAAACCCATGATATTAAGATTTTATAATGATTAATTATTTAATTATGAACTACAAGAAAGCATTGAGCAACCTACTTTGTGCCTTGCCCATTCTGGTCTTTTAGCAAACCATTTTTCTTGGCTGGGTTGTTCTTGATAAGGAAATTTCAATAACTCATATAACTTATTAATTAATGAATAATCTCCTTGATCGGCTTTGTCGATAGCTAATTGTGCCATATAATTTCTAAGGACATATTTTGGATTAACTAGATCCATATTCTTTTTCCTTTCTGCATCAGATAGTTTTTCTTTTTGAATTCTGGATAAATAATTTTCTAACCATTTATTCCATTTCAATTTTACTTTAAATGTACATAAATCCTCGTCATAAAAACTATCTTTTATTTTATTGAAAGCCGTTTTTAAATTATCTGATTTTTTAATGTTAGATAATGATCTATAAAATATTGTCATATCAGTTTCAATCAAACTTAATGTATTTTCAACTTCAACAATTAATTGATGATCTTCTTCTTCATTATGTTCAATTCCTAATTTTGACTTCATCATTTCGTGAAATAAAAAGACATAATTTTTTTTATATTTTTCTAATGCTTGTTCAAATGGTTTAGGATTTTCTACTAATGGAAATAATGCATTGGCTAATTGATATAAATTCCAAAGAGCAATTGATGGTTGATTTCCGAAACGATATCTTTTATTTTGTCTATCAGTAGTATTGGGCGTCCAATTTTTATCAAAACCTTCTAACCAACCGTATGGACCATAATCGATGGTTAAGCCTAGTATTGATAAATTATCAGTATTCATAACGCCATGTACAAACCCTACTCTTTGCCAATCAATAATCATTTTTAAAGTACGATCAAGTACTTCATTAAAAAATAAGATGTATTTACTTTTATCATCATTTTTAATCGTAGGAAAAAAATGTTTGATGGTATAATCGGTTAAAATTTTCATGTTTTTATAATCGCCCCTACTAGCGAATATTTGAAAATTACCGAATCTAATAAATGAGGGTGCTACTCTACAAACTATTGCTCCTTTTTCATAATCTGCATTGCCATCATACATCACATCTCTCAATACTTTATCACCTGACAAGCATAATGATAAAGATCTAGTAGTAGGAACACCTAAATGATGCATCGCTTCACTACATAAATGCTCTCTTATAGAAGATCTTAAAACCGCTAATCCATCTGCAGTTCTAGAATAAGGTGTTGCTCCAGCTCCTTTGAGTTGTAATGCCCATCGTTTATTTTTTTCTACTACTTCCATCAAATTGATAGCCCTTCCATCACCTAATTGTCCAGCCCAATGTCCGAATTGATGCCCTCCATAACACATAGCATATGGATGCGTATTTGGGGTAACTCTTGATCCAGTAAAAGTGTCCAAAAATGATTGAGAATTGATATCTAAGTTATCAAAACCTAATTCATTGGCCATCTCAGTGGATACATGGACTAATTTGGGATGGCTAGGAATCTTTGGTGTCACAAAGGAATAGCAGGCTTCCATTACCTGTCTCCTTGTATTATTTTTATTAGGATCGGCTGGTAATTCTTGATTAAAAGTGTCTTGAATATTCAGTTTCATTAATCTATATATTTTTGATACTTTCCATTACTATTTCTAACTCTCCTTACAAATGAGCAAATTGCTTTAGCCTGAATTTCTTGCTTTTCAATTTCGTCAAAAGTCTTTTCTACAAGTTCTTGACCTATTCCTTTCCCCCTTAATGATGGAGGTACTTGGGCATGGGTAAGATACATTTTATTATCTTCCCAAACATACTTTACATATGCTCCTCCTTCTTCAAGAGAAAGAATAAATCTTTGATTTTCTTTATCCTGAATTATATT
>JAHDFV010000368.1 GCA_020627985.1 Saprospiraceae bacterium | reverse complement strand
AGGTGATGATTTTAATGCAAAAACAGGAGGAAATACAGATTTAGGCGATCAAGTCTTTTCTATCTCTCATGGATATGTCTGTTTTGCAATGGATTTAAAAGGAGGTTGGGGAAAAACGATAAGAATCATACATAAATTAATGGATGGTCGTTACGTAGAGTCTTTATATTCTCATTGTGATAAGATTTATGTAAAAAGAGGACAATATGTAAAACGGGGAGATTTAATTGGAACGATTGGAACAGCTCATGGTCAATATCCTGCACATTTGCACATTGAATTGAGAACTGAAATTAATATGCCATTAGGTTCTGGTTATTCCAATCATCCAGATGGATATATTGCACCAACTTTGTTTATTCGAGATAATCGTCCACGATGGTAACGAAATGATAATAATTTTAGGAACAATGTCGTTTAAAGCCAATATAAAATATTACATTCGTTCAAGGCAGAAATAAAATGATTTTACCCAAACATTTTAAATACATTTTCTAGTTCTAAAACGATTTAATACTATAATAGATGAACTGGTATTTGCTTTTATTTTTTAGTGTTTTTTGTATTTCAACTCAATCTACAGATGAGTTAATTTATGAATCAAATGAAGCGATTTCATTTGGTAAATTAAATGAAAGATTGAGTCGGTTAGATAGTTTACCGACTTATATTCAAAATGAGGGAGCTACGGAACCTCCTATTGATATTACTGGGCATAACAATGTCGTTGAATATTTGGATCAAATCTTTGATGGTAATTATCAATATACGGCTGCAGGTTATGATTTTCCTGTGGGTAAACCAAATGGAAGGGGATATTATGTCGCTCAGAAATTTATGCAATCGGGTCATTTAGGAGATGATTTTAATTCAGTAAAAGGTGGGAATTCAGATTTAGGACATCCAATATATGCTATTGCAAGTGGTGTGATAGTTTTTTCTAAAGATATTGGCGGAGGATGGGGTAAAACCATTCGGATTATGCATAAAAACTTAGATGATACATATACAGAATCTTTGTATTCTCATTGCGATCAAATAGATGTGAAATATGGTCAATTCGTAAAAAAAGGAGATAAAATTGGAACGATTGGAACAGCAAATGGTCAATATTTTGCTCATTTACATTTAGAAATCAGAACCGAAATTAATTTACCCTTAGGTAGAGGATACTCCAAATCTCCAGATGGTTTTGTTTCGCCAACGCTTTATATCCGAAATCATCGACCACGCTGGTAAGCTTAAATTATAAATGGTAATAAGACTCTTTTTTATTTTCATAATATGTATTAATTCGGCAACAACCTTTGGACAAACGAATTGTAAAAGTGTAAAAAAAGGATTTTTCTTTTACAAAGCGAATGAAAATGAATCCTACATCATTCGAAGAAAAAACAAAAAACAAATCGAATGGAACCTTCAAAAAAAAGAAAAAGTAGTCACGGAAATTCAATGGTTGACTGATTGTGTATATCGATTAACTTACCTCAGTTCTTCTGCTCAAGATACTACAAGTATTACTGATATTCCCATTACCATTCGAATTGAAAAAGTAGAAGAAGATCATTACGATTTTATCATTTCTAGCCTTGATGAATTATTCCAGAAAGAAGGGGAAATTATAAGAATAAAAAGGAAAGCTTTTAAAAAATATCTTAGAAGTTGTTTAAAAATGATTCAATAATCTATTTGCAAGCCATTGATTCCTAATATCTTCAGCTATTTTTATTCCCGTAGCAACGGCTACGAAAATAAAAATGAGCTTCGTTTAAGAAATCAAGCACTTACAATTAGTTTTATCAATCACTTTTTAAACAACTTCTTAAAAAAGAAATTTCAAATCCTATTGAGTAGAACGAAATAAATCTTTAGAATCTTCATTTAAAATTTGACTTTCTGCTGCATTTAAATTTAAATGTAGTATTACTTTTTTTCTAGAAGGCCAATGAATAAAAAATAAAATAATCCAAAGTAAAATTCCAAGGAAAAAGAAATGGATATTATCTGTGAGAAAATAAAAAATAAAGGATAAAACAGAAGAGAATTCTGTCATCGCCCAAAGGACTACATTTGCGGGGAGATAAGCCTTTAATTTTGAACTAAATACTTCCTTTGTTCGAATTTTATTCATCCATTTTTTGAAAATAGATTGAGAAATTTGAATGAATAATAATACACCAACAAAGAAAATCCAAAAATTAATTTGAAGTATAGATTCTGCCTCATTCTCCTTACTTCTCAAAAAAGAAACAGCTAAAGAAAAAAATAGTGCAGAAATACTAATGGCTTTATGCATCAATTGTAATTGAAATAGGTATGCTTTTGTAGTAACTATTCTGCTCATTTCTGTTATTTTTGCAACAAATTTAAAAAGAAAATAAATGGATTACCAAAGTTTAATCGTAAGCTACGAAGATGGGATTGCTACAATTACCATTAATAGAGAAAAAGCAATGAATGCTTTAAATAAAACAGTCTTTGCAGAATTAAAACATTTTTTTGCTGTTGAAGGTCCTTCTAAATCTGATTTAACAGGAGTAATTATAACTGGAGCAGGTTCTAAAGCATTTGCAGCAGGTGCAGATATTAAAGAATTTTTAGCCTTAGATGAATCAAAAGCCAAAGCGATGTCTCAATTTGGACATGATGTATTCTTTTTAATCGAGCGTTTTCCGAAACCTGTTATTGCGGCAGTTAATGGATTTGCATTAGGAGGTGGTTGCGAATTAAGTATGGCTTGCCATATGAGAGTTGCAGGAGCAAAAGCTCGATTTGGTCAACCAGAAGTAAACTTAGGTATTATCCCAGGATATGGTGGTTCCCAGCGTTTAGTTCAATTAATAGGAAAAGCTAAAGCAATGGAATTGTTATTAACAGCGGATATGATCGGTGCAGAAGAAGCTCATCGTTTAGGTTTAGCGAATCATGTAGTTGAAGTCGGGGAGGAAGTGGAAGCGTCTATTAAAATCCTTAAAAAAATAGCAACGAAAGCACCAATTGCTATTGCTAAAACCATTGAATCAGTCAATGCTTATTTTGATAAAAATACAGATGGTTTTGGTTTTGAAGTTGATTCTTTTGGTTACTTAGCAGATACGGCTGATTTTAAAGAAGGCGCAGCTGCATTTATTGAAAAAAGAAAAGCCAATTTTACGGGTAAATAATTGTAATGGACGATTTAAAAATTTGTTGTCCTAAATGCGAATGGGAACCAGATGGTTTACCCTATTGGCAATGTGATTGTGGACATGTTTGGAATACCTTTGATACCGCAGCTAAATGTCCAGCTTGCCACAAACAACACAAACTAACGATTTGTCCAGTTTCCTGTTTTGCCTTAACTCCTCATTTAGATTGGTACAAAGGATTGGATAAATGGTTAGAAGAAATGGTAGCTCAAATTAATGAGGAAGTAATTGTCAATACTTAATATGTAAAAATGAATTCACCAGATACAACAATTCAATTTTCTTGTGGAGCCAAAATGAAAAATACATTCATGCTTGCACCATTAACCAATCGTCAAAGTCATGAAGATGGTAAATTATCGGATGATGAATTTCATTGGTTGGCTATGAGAGCGAAGGGTCAAT
>JAHDFV010000367.1 GCA_020627985.1 Saprospiraceae bacterium | reverse complement strand
TGCTCCTACTAAATCAATATGAGAAGGCATTAAATAAAGATTAGGAGTAGATGTTTCAACAATAACGATATTTGGATCAATATCATTGATCATGCAATCATAAGTGCTGTATTCTAGTTCTTCAACATCAATACCTACACCAGAAGAAGCATTTGCTTGTGGATCTGCATCAATTAATAAGACTTTTTTTTCTAGTATAGCTAAACTAGCAGCTAGATTTATAGCTGTTGTGGTTTTTCCGACTCCACCTTTTTGGTTTGCTATGGTAATAACCTTACCCATTCAATTATTTCAAGTATGTTTAGTAATATGAATTATAAAAATAATCCTAAATTATATTTCTATTGATTCTCCTAATTCAAGTAGAATTAATTCTTTTGATTTTTTCGAAAAAGTTTCTTTGGCTTTATCATGATCAATTTCTATATAAGGAAAGGAATCAAAATGGCAACCAATAATTTTACTACATTCTACAAAATCACTCGCAATTGCCGCGTCTTCATAACCCATGGTAAAGTTATCACCTATTGGCAAAATAGATACATCTAATTTCGGACAAGTCAATGGAATCAACTTCATATCTAAAGTTAGAGCTGTATCACCTGCAAAATAGAAAGAGCCTTCTTTTCCCCAAACGACAAAGCCTCCTGGATTCCCAGCATAAGTACCATCAGGTAAAACACTTGAATGAACTGCATTCACATATTTAAGTGTACCAAAATCAAAATTCCATTTTCCGCCATGATTTAATGGATGTCCAGAAAATCCTTTAGCACCGTAATATGAAACAATTTCATAATTAGAAATTATTGTTGCACCTGTTCTTTTTAAAACTGTTTCTAAATCAGCAACATGATCTCCATGACCATGAGAAACTAATACATAATCAACATGAACATCATCTAAATTTAAATCCTTAGCTAAAGGATTTGCAGATAAGGCAGGATCTGTTAAGAGAACTTTCCCTCCAAATTCAATAATGAAAGTTGATTGTCCGTACCAAGTGAACTTCATAATTGTTTGATTATTAGTTAAGTATGATTCTTAAAAGTATGTGTTTCTCAATAATATCATAAATATAGTAGGTTTGTTTCAGTTCTTGAAATTTGTTTTTACTATTCTGAAAAGTAATTTTAAAATGAATAGAAAATTAAATTATTGTTAATGATGAAAATAATTCAATTCTAATGAAACCTTTTATACTAAAGTGCTGTAGAATAGGCTTTGTAATTTAAAAAAATAAAAGAATAAAAGAATGGCATTTTTTTTATCGACAGTAGCGGCATTATTTTCTTTGGTCAATCCATTAGGAGCTGTACCTGTATTTTTAGCTTTAACGCCAGATTATACGCCCATTGAAAGAAAGAAAACGGCAATTAATACTGGTATTTGGTTTATATCCATTTTATTAGGTTTTTTCTTATTAGGTCATTATATTTTATCCTTTTTTGGAATAGATATTAATGCATTAAGAATAGCTGGAGGATTGGTGATTATGAATTCAGGATATGCGTTATTGAATGGAAAATTTAAAGAAAGTAGAGCCATGAATAAAAAGGTGACCAATGAAGCGTTGGAAAAGGCTGATATTTCTTTTGCTCCAATGGCAATGCCCATGTTATCAGGACCAGGATCAATTTCTTTATTATTAAGCCTTTATTTAGAAAATCCAGAATGGTCGAATAAATTGATTATTGTATTCAGTATTTTGGCAGTTGGCGCTATTGCTGTAAGTATCTTATTATTATCACCTAAATTGAATAAATTATTAGGAGTCGGTGGACTAAAAGCGATTTCAAGATTAATGGGATTTTTGGTCATGGCAATCGGAGTGCAATATATTATTCAAGGGGTAGTAGATTTAGTCTCCATCAATTTAGCTTAAGCTATTCTTTTTTCTGAGACAAATGATTAAAATATTTAATGTGTATATCTTCATGTTCAGCATATAAGATATTTCAAAAAGATATATATGATAATCTTTTTGAAAAGATGATGTTATTTAGTATTTTTACTTAACTAAACTTCGGTTTTATACTGAAAACCACTATTTCTTCCTACAATTAAAATGAAACAAATGATTGTAGGATAACATACTAAAGGGAACAAACATGCTACTTGCCATTGTAATTAAAGGTCAAAGTGTACATACACTTTTGAAAAAAAGGGATAATACTACTATCCTTAAGAATTCAAATCATATCGACAAATTAAGTGTTTGTTTAAAGGAAACTTTAAAGAATGCAACATCAAAAGGATGGAAGGTTAAAAAACCTATTCCTACTGCTTTAATATTACCGAATGATGATTCTAATATATCATTTAAGATTAATTCTTTTAAAAAAGAATTTTCAAATGATATTAGAATTGTATTCGAAGATCGATTGGGGATTTCCTTTTTAAAAGGATTGGGAAAAGATACTGATAATAGTAGTTATATCTTGTTATCTAATTTCGGAGAAGGTACTGAGTTGTTGACCCATAATCCAACTGGAAAATCTTCTTTAGCTCAATTATCTGATTTTAATGAAAGTAATGGTCAATTAAAAGTTAGGGATAGCATTATAGCTCAATTAGCGAAAGAAGGTTTTGTAATAGGACAAAAAGAAGAAGATAAACTTTTAGAAAGTATAGTTTTAGGTGGCAAAGGTGGAGATTATGTTGTAAATAAAAAATCTAGTAATATAGATATTAATGCGACGATTAAAGTAACCAAAGAAGAATTTGAAAATCTAATTTCTGAAAAAAGAACAATTTTAAATCAGCATTTACATCCAAAGATTTTACAATCATCTTCTAACTTAAAAGAAGTGGTTTTGATGGGATCATTTTTTGATAACCAAGTCCTTCAAAATTATTTATCAAAAGATTTAGAATTAAAAAATAAAATTTCTTTAGAGGGAATTACATCTACTGATAATATCATTAATAAAATATCTACTATAGGATTTAATGGTATAGAAAAATTTGTGGAAGCAGAAAGACAAGAACAAAATAGATTGTCTCAATTACGTGCAAGAAGGGAAGCTATGCATGCAAGAGAGTCTTTATTATTAGAAATCAGACAAACGTGTACTGATCCAAATAAAGAAGAAGAATATAAAAAAATATTTGCTCAAAAGGCAACAGATTTAAATATTCCAAAAGAAGTAGTTTTATGGAATATAACTGAAGTAATGGATTCTATTCGATTAGAAAAAGAATTAGAAAGAAAGACAGATATTCCAATAATATCTACATCTGATTTAGATAGATCTTCTATAATTAATTCGGATTCTTCTCCAAATATAATTGAAAATATTGCTACAAATTCTAAAAATAAAGAAACGTCTAAGCCTGTAGCTAAAGAAATTTCTAAACCGATATCTAATCAAAATTCACCTAAAAAAGAACCCGTAAAAGCGAAAGAACCTGTTAAGTTAAAAAGTGATAAAAACACGATTAAGCCTGGAGCAGCTGCTACAGCCGAAAAAACAAAAACGATTGCATCATCAACTTCTGAATTAGATAAAATATTTAAAACCACAAAAGATATTTCATATTTAGGTTTTAATGCTCGTAAAGGAAATTTATTAAATGAAAGTGGTGAAAAAATA
>JAHDFV010000366.1 GCA_020627985.1 Saprospiraceae bacterium | reverse complement strand
GAAATCACTTATGATTTTTTTGCAAGTTTAGGTTTTGATAGTTTTGATAAGGCTGGTGCCGAAATTAATTCTTTTGTGAACTTTGGAGATATTCCTGAACAAAGAAATAATGCTTTTTGGAATGGTACTTATTTTACTTATGGTGCAGGACCATTGGCAGGAGAAAACTCTAGTTTTTTAGGACCTGTTTGTGGATTAGATGTCGTAGCACATGAATTCGGTCATGCAGTTACTCAATATTTTACAATTTGTAATTTAGTTTATGAAGGTGAATCAGGCGCTATTAATGAATCTTTTTCTGATATCATTTCTGCTGCTATTGAATTTTATGCCTTAGAAGATTTAGGAATAACCAATGCAAATCTTCAACCATGGATACTAGGAGAAGAATTAGCAACTACTAATGGTTTTCTAGGAGTTAGAGGATTTGAAAATCCAAATGACTATGGTGACCCTAGTTCTTATGGAGGGACATATTGGGTTTCTGCTGGCCCTCCATATAATGTGGATAATGATTACGGTGGAGTACATCATAATAGTAGCGTCATGAATCATTGGTTTTATTTATTGGTTCAGGAAATTGGATTTGATGATGCTTTTTTAATTGTATTAGAAAGCTATAATTATTTAGGATGTAATCCTTCATTTTTAGATATGAGCGAGGCTTCTTTATTGGGAAGTGAGGCTTTATTCGGCTGTGATTATACAGATATCATTATGGATACTTGGGCTTTAGTGAATGTAGGAAATGATGAATTGTTTGGTGGTTGTGTTTTTGAAGCTAATATAGAAGATGCCGCTTCTCAAATCTGTACAGATACTGAAGTCACTTATACTTCTTCTAATATTAGCCCAGATTATTCAGAAGAGTGGTATGTAGATGGAGATCTTGTTTCTTTTCCATATGAATATAGTTCAGAAGGTGAGCATATACTTACTTTAAAATTGATTGAAATTGCAACTGGAGATTTCGTTATCGATGAAATGACAATATATGCGGTTGATTGTGAACCGATAGTAGATACAAAAGGGATAATGTATTTTAGTCAATTCTTTGGTTTGGATTTTACTTCTGGAATTGCTGAAGAAACTTCTTATCCATATAAAGCTTGGGAAGCTAATATATGTCAAACCGATCCAAATGGGGATTTATTATTTTATATAGCCGCTACAGGTTTTGATGCAGAAGATAATGTGTTTTTAGTGGATGCAAATGATAATCCGATAACGGATTTATTTCCAATAACGGTGAGTGATAGACAGATTGGTGGAGCTATTCCTTCTCCTAATAATGACGGTTTTAGCTTAATCATGTCAGCAGCTCACGGAAATGTTTTGCCTGAACACAATCATGGCTTTTATAGACAAGTAGTTGATTATAATAATGTAACTAATTCTGTGTCAACAAGCTTAGATATAGAACCCATTTTACCTCCAAATAATGGTACATTTTATCCAACAGATTTTAACGGTGCAGTGAAAGTGAAAAACCCATTGATTGTACCTGGTTGTAGTGATCAAATTTTTTGGATTATAGTTAGAACTCAAGGTCCTCCAAATCAAATATTGGTTTATGAACTTAATTATTCTTCAAGCACAATTGGTGATATAACATTTAGCCATTCTTTTGCAGATAATTCAAGTACCAATAGAACATTTGGTTCTTCACCACAAGGAGATCTTGTCTTTACTAGTAATATGCTTTATAATTTTGATAGGAACTCTGGAGAGTTAGATCTTAATTCGTTTTTACCTTCAGGTAATTCACTTTACGAATGTCAAGGAGCTTTTAGTGCAGATGGTAGATATCTTTATCGTTTTGATTTAGGTAGCCTTTTTCAATTTGATATGGAAAATCCAACTGCAGATGGAATATTAGTTGCAGATAATTTAGGTGAGAATCTCACTCCTGATGTTATATTAGGGCCAGATAATAAAATTTATTTTTATCATGCATATAGCTTTGATGATAAATTTATTGGCGTTGTTAGGTTTCCAGAATTAAATGCTGCTAATAATGATTTAAATGTAGATCCATTTTTATTCCATGATGAAAATGGAACTGCTTCAATCTTTCCCGATTATATAGAAACTAAAATACCAGATCCTTTAAATGTAGAATTTACAACTGTACGAGAAAGTTGTTTTGAAATAACAGTTACTTCAGAACCTTGTCTTTCTGGTTTCGATTGGGATTTTGGAGATGGGACTGTTATAGAAGATGGAGAAAGCCAAGAATCTCATATATATGATGAGGCAGGAACTTACACGGTAACTTTAACTTCTAATATGAATGGTTCATCCGTAATGGCTCAACAAGAAATAACAGTTGGATGGGATGAAACTTTATTAGGATTAGAAATAAACGGACCATCTGATTTTTGTGAAGGATTTGGCTTTTATTCTGCTCCTGATAATTTTATTTATAATTGGAGTATAACTAATGGAACAGTTGGGAATTTAAGTGATACAGATGCTCAGTCTGTTTATGTAACGTGGGGTGCAGATGATGAATATACTTTACAATTGGAATTAATAGATGAATTTGGGTGTACACATATCATTACAAAAGAAATAGTAAAAAATTGTCCTGATGATTGTGATCCTACTTCATTAAATGTTCCGTTAAATGGTTCTTGGGATAATGTAAATCTTTATGTAAATGAACAAATTATTGTTCCTTCAGGAAATACATTAAAAATTGTAAATAATAGTTTACTCAGATTTGGCCCACAAGGATATATTACCGTTCAAGATGGAGGACTTTTACAAATTGTAGAATCTATATTAACTGCTGATGATGAATGTAATGAGAATTATTGGAAAGGGATAGAAGTTGAAGGAAAAGGTAAAGTAGTTGTTGTTAAAAAATCTGTAATTGAAAAAGCTAATATTGCCATTCATGGCTCGAAGAATTATGGATTTATTTTGGACGCAAGGACTTCAAGTTTCTTAAATAATAGAAGAGGAATTTTTATAGAATCGAGTATAGATGCGATTCTTTTCAGAATTCATTCTAATGAAATTAAATGTGATGTTCAAAATGAAATGGATAAAGCCATTTGGTTAGATGATGTTTATTTATCTGATGAATTAACTAAATCTGGTTTTGGCATACAAGGCAATTTGATAGAAAATCCTCAAACAGGAATTAGATTAAATAAAGTTTATAAAGAAAGACTTCCTATTACAAATGGAAATGTATTTAAAAATATTCTCAAGGGAGGAATTTTAGGTAACGAAGTTTTTTCAGATCTTTTAGTTGATAAAAATGAATTTGAAAATTTAGCTGAAGGAATTAGTATTACAATTGGAGAAGGGGGAGTATTCAGTAATAATTTATTAAAAAAAGTAAAGAATTTAGGAATTGGTTTAGCTAATGTACATGACTTTGTTATTATTAATAATTTTATTTATTCAGATGCTCAAATTAATTCTAGTAAAGGTATTTCAATTAGCGCAAGCTTTAGTGCAGAAACAATTCCTCAAACGATTCCTCATTTAAGAATTAATAATAATACACTTGTTAATTATATTGATGGTATAAGATTTACAGGTTATAATACTTCAAATCATAAAGTAATCATGGATTGTAATCGAATT
>JAHDFV010000030.1:15456-22176 GCA_020627985.1 Saprospiraceae bacterium | reverse complement strand
ATTGTCGGATTATTTTTATTAGTAGGACTTTTTACCGCGCCAATACTTGCTTTCATTACCATGCCCAGCATCCAAACTAAAATCGCTTATATGAAGTACGACTTTCTCCAATACCAAGAAGGGAAAGGTTTAGGATATTCTGATTCTGAGAGAATACATTCTCTTCAAATGGCAAAATATTTAATTCGAGAAAAGCCATTATTAGGAGTTGGTGCTGGAGATGTAAAAATTAAAATGCATCAAAAATATGCTGAATTTCTACCTCAAATTAAAGCCTCTGAACGGAAAATGCCGCACAATGAATTTGTATCAATATTAGTAGGAACAGGCTTAATTGGTTTAGTCCTATTTATTATGTTTTGCTCTGGATTACTCCTCTTTAATCAAAATTATAAAGAACCTTTAATACTGTCTTTTTTGTTGATTCTTTTCTTTTCGTTCCTAGTAGAAAACACAATAGAAAATGCTTTAGGTGTAGCCTTTTTTTTATTATTCTTATTGGTTGGATTAAATTATTCTAAAAGAAAAAATCTAATGCTCTGAAGGAATTAAAGCAGGAGCTTCACCAAATTCTTTTAAAACTTTAAGATGCGAATAAACCGCACCAAAAAACCATTTATTTTCATAATACGGTAAATCAAATTCCAAAGCCGTCTCTTTTACAATTTCAGAAATTTTCTTGTAATGTATATGGCAAACATGCGGAAATAAATGGTGCTCTATTTGATAATTCAAGCCACCAACAAACCAAGAAAGTATAGGATTATTTTGTGCAAAATTAGCTGTAGTTTTCAGTTGGTGTATTGCCCAAGTATTTTCCATTGTTCCTGTAGGATGAGGCTTATGATGCTCAGGCCCTTCTACTACATGAGCTAATTGAAATATTGTTGTAATTAATATACCCGCTATCATGTGCATTAACATAAAGCCTAATATTACAGCTCCCCAATGTACTCCTAATAATATAGGTAATATGATAATATAAAAGACATATAAAACCTTAGTAAATAACATTACCCATATTTCTTTTTTGGGCAAATGACCACTCTTTTGAGTCATTCCAGATAAATTATACTCTTTCAATTGTCTTATATCCTTCATGAGTACCCAACTTACTGTAGCTAAAGAATATAACCCAATTGCATAAAGGTGTTGAAATTTATGATACCATTTATATTTTCCATGAGGAGACAATCTTAAGAATGGCTTATCATGTATATCTTCATCCATTTCATAGATATTGGTATAGGTATGATGAAGAATATTATGTTGGACTTTCCAAGTAAATGAGCTTCCTCCTACCACATTTAAAGAATAACCCAATAAATTATTTAACTTTTTATTTTTAAAATATGATCCGTGATTTGCATCATGCATTATGCTTAATCCAATACCCGAAAGACCTAAGCCCATGATAGAAAATGCAATTAGAATACTTCCAAAAGAAAGAGATGAGGTGAGTATTAAAAAGAAAGGGATAAAATACAATGAGAACATACAAAACGTCTTGAAATACATTCCAAGGTTACCTGTTTTTTCTATTTTATTTTCTTCAAAATACTCATTCACTCTAGAACGAATTGTTTGAAAAAACATTTTAGGATCCTTTCTAGAAAATCTTAGCGATTTCTGTTTCATAAGACTTGATTTGAAAAATGGCAAGGCAATTCAGGTATTAGGAACGAATATAACCTAAATCAAGTACAAAACAACTATATAAATATAGCAAAAGGTGAAAATAGATAGCTCAATGACGCAAATTACTTTTTATTGTAGTCGCTCATTGCTCTTCCAATACCAATGGTTCCAAATGCTAAAACACATTCTGCAGCATGAGCTAAAATATCTGGTAAGGTTTCCCATTCCTTTTTAGTCCATTTACCTAAAACGTAATTGACTTGTTGTCCTTTATAAAAATCTGCTCCAATCCCTATTCGTAAACGTGGATATTTATTATTACCTAGCAATTGATCAATATTCTTTAATCCATTATGTCCTCCATCACTTCCTTTTGGACGCAATCTAGTTTTTCCATAATCCAAATTCAAATCGTCTAAAACGATTAATAAATTCTCTGGATTAATTTTCTTTTTTGTCATCCAATACCGAACAGCTTTACCACTTAAATTCATAAACGTTGTTGGTTTAAGCAAAACGAATGTTCTTCCCTTATGTTTAAATTCTCCTAACCATCCATGTGAATCATCCTCAAATTTCACATCATACCTTTTAGCTAAATTGTCTAGGACTTCAAATCCTACATTATGACGTGTTTCATCATATTCTTCTCCTGGGTTTCCTAGCCCTACAATTAAATATTTCATTGGATCAGGTTCTACTTCTTCTGTATTAAACAATCTTTTTATGAATGAGAACATTCGAATCAATTTTTAATGTTCCACAAAATTACTTTTTTTAACATGAAATCAATCAATTTATTGATAATCCTACTTCTATAAAACGACAAAGATCATTTCGATCAACTTTCTTGTTAATATACGTTAATTGACTTTCTTACGAATTGTTAAAAGCATAAATTGAACAAAAATCAACCATTTTATGAATGACAATACCATTAGGCAGGTCATATTACTTGGAACTTTAGCCATTTTAAGCATCATTGGCGTTCAGTCCTATTGGTTATTAAACACTTGGGATACTCAAGAACAAGAATTTGATCGTAGTGTCAGAATTGCTTTACGAAAAACGGTAGAGAATCTTTCTGATATGGATAGTGTTTCTATCCCTGCTTATGATTTAATCAAACGAACAGCCAGCAATGAATATGTAGTCAATTACAATAATGTGATAGACGCGAGTAATCTAGAATTTTATTTGCGTAAGAATTTTGAAGAATATAATATCAATTCAAATTTCCAATATGGCATCTACGATTGTTCAAGTAAAGAAATGCTTTACGGTGATTATTGTAGTATAGATGATGATTCAGAAGTTGATGGAAGAGAATTGAAATTACCAAAATATGATGAATTCACGTATTACTTTGGTGTCTCTTTTCTTGGAAAGAAAGCAACGATTGTCAATAAAATGCAAGTTTCAATTGTATTTACTGCGATTTTATTTTTAGCCATTTTATTTTTCATCTATTCTATGTTTGTCATATTAAAGCAAAAACGACTTTCTGAAATGCAGAGAGATTTCATCAATAATATGACACATGAATTTAAAACGCCTATTTCAACAATCAATATTTCATCAGACGTATTCCTAAAAGATCCTATTGTCAATAATAATCCAAGATTACAACGATATGCAGGTATTATAAAAGAACAAAATCAACGCTTGAACAATCAAGTTGAGAAAGTACTTCAAATTGCCAGTATGGAAAAAGACAATTTTAGATTGAATATAGAAAAAATTGATTTAAATGAGTTGATTCATGAAATAGTAGAAAGTACAACTTTGAAAGTTGAACACTTGCAAGGTATGATTCAAATGAATTTGGATCCAAATGTAAAAATGATAGAAGCAGATCGATTACATTTCACCAATATCATGTATAATATGCTCGACAATTCTGTGAAGTATTCTAAGGGAAAACCTATCGTTGAAATTATCACAAAAAAGAGAGGTAAAGAAACCGCTCTAATCATCAAAGATCAGGGCATTGGCATCTCAAAAGAGCACATTAACAAGGTTTTTAATAAATTTTTTCGAGTTCCAACAGGAAATATTCACAACGTGAAAGGCTTTGGTTTAGGGCTTTTTTATGTAAAAAACATTGTTGAAGCCCATAATTGGAAAATAAAAATTGACAGCGAAGTTGACCAATTCACTAAAATCACCGTCTTAATAACACACACACAATTAAACAAGTAAATGCAGACATACAATTCACATACAAATATTCTTGACAATTCGAAAAAAATGAGTGATAAGAAAGCACATTTATTTTATGTTGAAGATGACGAAAGCTTGGGCTTTGTCACTAAAGACAATTTAGAACTACAAGGCTATCAAGTAACCCATTGTATGGACGGTAAGGATGCGATTGATACAGCAAAAAATGGAAATTTTGATTTATGTATCTTAGATGTTATGCTACCAGAAGTTGATGGTTTTACGATTGCTGAAGAAATCAGAAAATACGACAAAGAAGTTCCAATTATTTTTCTATCTGCCAAATCTTTAAAAGAAGATAAAATACACGGTTTAAAGATCGGTGCAGATGATTATATGACTAAACCCTTTAGTATAGAAGAATTAATTTTAAAAATTGAAATCTTCTTAAAAAGGTCTAAGGTTTCCACTTACAAAGAAGAGACAACGAATTATCGAATCGGAAAATACGATTTTGATTATTCGAATCTTAAACTTACTTATAATGAGGAAGATGGACGTACTTTAACCCAAAGAGAAGCCGATTTACTTCGCTTATTTGTCCAAAATCAGAATGAAGTCATGAAACGATCTTATATCCTTGAAAGCATTTGGGGTGAAGATGATTACTTCATGGGAAGGAGTTTAGATGTCTTCATTTCTCGTTTAAGAAAATATTTGAAAAGTGATGATAAACTTAAAATAGAAAACATACATGGAGTAGGGTTTAGACTCAAAGCTTAATCCAAATCCTTTTTAAATATTAAAAGCCGCTTAAGACAATTCTTAAGCGGCTTTTTATTTTTTTCATTTATTTGTGACGAAGATTTTTCATAAATAAATATTAAATTTCAGTTACAAAATACTCATTTTGTTGCCTTACACCTCTATTATAACCCAAAAATTCAGATACAATTTATCACTACCAGCATCCTGTTAAACTAACAAAAAACTACTAAACAGTCGCTTACAGATCTTAAAATTATAATTACATTAATTCATCCATGTCACAATGTTCATTATTTACTGATCCATACGCATTGGTTTAACAATGTATTGGCACAAATATCGCAATATATATAATATACGTGACATGGAATTTCTCCTTGTTTAGACTACCCAAAATACTCTCACCCAAAGAGTATTAAAGTCAATCACCAAATGTAAACATCTTTTTAAAACACTTAAACTAATTTAAGATGAGACCCATTTTGACATCAGTATTAATTTTATTATTGGCTTTTAATTGTTTAATTCTATCTGCACAATGTCCTGGTTCAGAATTAAATGGTTACGCCAATAACTACACCGTTTATAATACAATAAGTGATGGAGATAAATCTTTAAGTGCCCCTGATGGTGTACTTACAGGAGATCTTGATGTTGATGATGCAATACTATTAGAACTAGATCATATTTTACCACCAGGCAATATCATAGAGGTTGTAATACTTAGAGCTAATAATGCTGGGAGAGCAACAATAGAAGGTACAATGGATGGTTTAAACTATTATGATGCATTAATAGACGTAGGAGCAACATTTACAGATAATGTATTAGAAACTGTTTCTTTTCCAATAACACGTCCAACCAAATTTATTCGAATTTCTCATGCAGCAGGATTAATAAAAGTTGATGGAGGAATGTACAGTGCATGCCCAGACATTGATTGGGATGGAGTCATTGATGTTGAAGAAGAAGCAAATGGATCAGACAAAACAGACCCTTGTAGTCCGTCATATGTGTCAGTAGATTATCTAGATTGTGATAAGGATGGAATAAATAACTCAATTGAAAACAATTCAGATGGTCAATTACCATGTGTACCAAATACTTTTGCAAGTGCTTGTGATACAGATAATGATGGAGTAAGTGATGCATATGATAGTTGCAATGATACTGAACCAGGAGTTGTTGTTAATTCATACGGTTGCGCAACTACTGTTACTTGCGAATATATTCCATCTGTAGTTTCGAAAGAGTTTACACCTGCTATTGTATGGAGTTCAGAAAATACTGTCGATGCAAGAGAAACACCATTAGTTGGTGATGTAACAGGTGATGGTATTCCTGATATTGTTGTTGATAATTATAAAGATAATATATTGATTATAAACGGTGAAACGGGAATAGCAGAAGACACCATTGATGTTCCTGGAACAAATCTTTTAAATCAAAATAATTCTTCTAATGCAATTGCAGATGTAGATAGAGATGGATTTGGAGAAATTTTCGCATTAGATAAAAATAAAAATTGGATTCGTTTTGATTATGATGGAAATAATTGGACAAGTCAAATAGCAGGTGCAGGTATCGCTTTAGCAGATGATAATGGATATGTCCCAGGCTTAGCAGATTTTAATGGAGATGGAAATGTGGAATTATTTGCAGGAACGCAAATATGGAGAACGGCCTTTGATGGAACAACGAATGATATTTTAGTTGATGGTGGTATTGAAATTACTGATTTGGGAGGAAGTGTTGCTATTGATATTTTACCAGAAACACCTACATGTCCTGAATGTGCAGGTTTAGAATTAATTTCTGCGGGAAGAGTATATACAGTAGATCTAGCCAATTCCTCTATTGTGGAAAAAGTAAGAATCAATGGACTTTCTAATGCTTTTACAAATGGTAAAGCTACTTCTGTTGCAGATATGGATCACGATGGTGATTTAGATATTGTTTATTCTATAGGTGCTTCAAATAGCAGTAGAATTTATATTTGGGATGGGCAAACGGATGAAGTTCTGATGGCTTATATCCTTTCTACAACAGATAAAAAATTAGGAAGAGTCAATATTGCTGATTTTGACGGAGATGGATACTTAGAAATGGGTGTACATTATGGAATTACTGGTGCTTTTGGTGAATATACTG
>JAHDFV010000030.1:0-15442 GCA_020627985.1 Saprospiraceae bacterium | reverse complement strand
CACACCAAGGAGATTGTGGACAATTGGAACGAGTGATGGTTCAAGTATAACTGGAAGTACTGTTTATGATTTTGATGGAGATGGTTCATTCGAAGTCGTTTACAGAGATGAGACGACTTTACGAATACTTGGAGGAAAAGACGGGAATCAAATGTTTTCTACATCTTGTACTTCTGGTACTCGATGGGAATATCCTGTAGTTGCAGATGTCAATAATGATGGAACAACCAATATTGTTTGTACTTGTAATAATTTAGGATTAACTACTTTTGAATCAGCAACAGATCCATGGATTCCTTCTCGTTCAGTTTGGAATCAACATGGATACAATATTACAAATATTAATGATGATTTAACCGTACCAACTGTACCTGATAATAATGTAACCAAAGCAGGAGGTCAATTTAATAACTTTTTAGCGCAAGCTGTTAAATTAGATACAAATGGAGATCCTGCTACAAATGCAACAGCAGATGCTACTATCCTTGATGTATCTACAGATGTATCAGGTTGTCCATTAGCAGGTTCAATGACCATTACCCTTGAAAATATAGGAGATAATGATTTATCTTCTAACACTTATATCACTGTTTATGATGGAGATCCTGAAACAACTGCTGCTAATATTTTAGCTACCATTACTTTGGATACTATTGTAAAACCGAATGAAACAGTTATTCGTACTTTTACAACCAATGATTGTTCAACAGATGATGCATATATAGTCATCAATGATCCAGGGACTACGCCTAGACCTTATTCTTTTTCGGAAGACTTTCCTATTTCTGGTGTTGCAGAATGTGATTACACCAATAATCAATATCGAGTAAATAATTATTTACCCGTTGAGTTAACTTTTTTCAAAGCACAAAAAGAAAAAGATAATGTATTGTTACAATGGGAAACAGTTGCTGAAATTAATAATGATTACTTCACTATAGAAAAATCTAAAGACGGTATAAATTGGGAAAGGGTAACTATTGTTGATGGTGCAGGAAATTCTACTGTTGAATTACAATATGAAACATATGACTATAAACCTTATTTAGGTATTTCATATTATCGGTTACAACAAACAGATTTTGATGGTACATATGAATATAGTGAAATAGAAATTGTAGAATTTAAATCAGATTATAAAAACTTACATAATATTTCTGCTCATCCCAATCCAACTAAAGGTGTAATTCAGTTAGAAATATCGAGTAATATTTCAGATCAAATTGATATAAAAGCTACTGATGTAAATGGACGTGTAATTCTTTTAGAAGAAATTACAATTGAAGAAGGAAAGAATATTATACCCATTCAATTACAAGATTTTACAAATGGAGTTTACTTTATTTCTGTAAATAACGGAGATGAAATAGAAACAATCCAAATTGTAAAAACTAAATAAACATCTTAGATTATAAAATTTATGTTTATGTATTGAATAATAATTTTTCCAAGAACTAAAGCAGTTAAAGGCATTGCCTTTGACTGCTTTTTTTATATTTGTGCTAAGAGAATAATGACAATTATCATTTTAAATTCTTAAGATGCAACAAGAAGAAATCACAAAAATATTATCTAACCTTTTTACTAAACATTTCAACTCTAGTGTAACTGAGATAATACCATTTCCTTATACTGCTTCAGGAAGAAAATATTTTAGAATTAAAGGTGATCAAAGAACTGTAATCGGAGCTTATGGAAATGATCCAAAAGAAAACATTGCTTTCATCACTTTTGCTAAACATTTTAAAAACAAAGGAATAAATGTTCCAGAAATTTTCATCCAAAAAGATAATTTATTTTACTTGCAAGAAGATTTAGGTGATAAAACTTTAATGAAATTAAATAATAATTATCAAAAAGCATATAAAAATGTTTTCCCTGATGAATTAAAAGAATTATATCAAAAAACAATTCAGCAATTAATTAAAATTCAAATTATTGGAGGAAAAGATTTAGATTATTCTGTTGCTTACCCTGCTGATTCTTTTAATCAACAATCTATTTTATGGGATTTAAATTATTTTAAATATTATTTTTTAAATATTTCTGGAATTAAATATGACGAGCAAAAAATAGAAAAAGATTTCCAAACAATTTCACATTATTTAATTCAAGATAAAAATCAACATTTTTTGTTTCGAGATTTCCAATCTAGAAATGTAATGATTGTAAATAACGAGCCTTTTTTAATTGATTTCCAAGGCGGACGAAAAGGAGCTATTACATATGATTTAGCTTCTTTATTATATCAATCTAAAGCCAATATCCCTCAAGAAATAAGAGACGAATTACAAGATTATTATTTTGAAGAAATTTCTAAATTTGATCTTTCATTAAGTTATGACGAATTTAATGATTCTTTTAATGGTTATTTATTTATTCGTTTACTACAAGTACTAGGCGCATATGGAAAAAGAGGATTAATTGAAAAAATGCCTTACTTTATTCAAAGCATTCCTCTTGCATTAAATAATTTATCTTGGTGGATAAAACACAAAAAATTACCGATTGATATTTCTTATTTATTAAAAACATTAACTCTATTAACTCAATCTGAAAAATTCAAACCTTACGATAAATCTATTGCCAAAGAAAAACCACTTGTTGTTCAAATTAAATCTTTCTCATACAAAGACGGATACCCAAAAGAAGAGTCAAAAAATGGAGGTGGATTTGTTTTTGATTGTAGAAACATTTTAAATCCTGGAAGATACGAACCCTACAAAACTCAGACTGGAAGAGACAAACCTGTACAAGATTTTTTAAATCAAAAAACACATTTTCCTGAATTTATTCAAGAAGCCTTTGCTTTGGTAGACAAAGCGGTTGAAAATTATTTAGAAAGAGATTTTAGTAGTTTATCCGTAAATTTTGGATGCACAGGAGGACAACATCGATCTGTATATGCTGCTGATTCTATGGCATTGCATTTACTTGAAAAATATAATGTAAAAGTAAAAGTAAATCATGTTGTACAAGAACGGAAAAATTGGATCAATGAGAGATATTAAAAATTAATTGTTTTTTAATATAACAATTAATCCCCTGACATTACATTAAAATTTAATACGTATAAAACTATTAATCCATATCAATTCTCAATCAAAAAAAGATTTAAGTATTCAGATTGTTAACAAGCGCAAAGTTTTATTTATATAAAAGATTTTATTTAAATTTGTTCTCAACGACACTACTACAATCTCCGTATTACCCAAACATATCTGAGACTACATTTTTAAAGAATTAAATTGCTAAATTATGCCTTACAGCGAATTGTTAGCTGACCGATTGCGTCAAGTACTTGACGAGAAAAGAGTTAACTACGTCGAGAAAAAAATGATGGGGGGATTGTGCTTTATGGTACAAGACAAAATGTGCGTCGGAATTATTCATGAAGATTTGATGGCGCGAATTGGACCTGATCTTTATGAAGAAGCATTACAAATGAAAGGTGCTCGAAAAATGAATTTCACAAAACGGCCAATGAAAGGCTATGTTTTTGTAGATTCAGACGGAACAGACTTATATGAAGATTTATCAAATTGGGTACAAATGGCTCTCGATTTTAACCCCGAAGCAAAAGCTTCAAAAAAGAAGAAAAAGAAGAAAACAATAGCTTAATTAAAAAGGCGATTCAATATTTTGAATCGCCTTTTTAATTTTCATAAAACAAAACTTATTCTCTTTCTTCTATTTCATAGACGAAATAATTCGTATCTCCTTGCCAAGGCATGGCTTTGAATTTTTCTCTATATCGCATCATTACTTTTTTCCCTTCTAATTCTTCCATTTTTTGATAAAGTGATTTATCTTTTAAAGAAAAATTCCAAATCGTTCCCATTGTACCATCAGGTGCTCCTTGAATTCCTCCTGTATTTAATTGTCCTTCCAATGTTTTAAATACATATCCTTTTTTAGAAATTTTTATTAGTTGCCCCGTTCTTGTACCTTCACTGAAAGTCATATTGCAATAGAACATATATCCTGCAAAAGCTAATAATGCCAAAATAAATATTCCCGCAAATAAACGTTTAAAAAAACTCTTCGTTTTTTTAACACCACTCTTTACCGTTTTATTAATATTCTCTTTTGTTCCTTCAATACTATCTGAAATTTTATCAGTGACTTCATCATATTTTTCACTGATATTCTCTTTTGTTTCATCTAATTTATCTCCCCAAGATTCCTTGTTTTCATTTAAGTTATCCTTTGGATTATTATTATCATTCACATCCATAATTAAATTATTTAGTTGAAAATATATTCAAAAATAAGAAAGTTTCAATTGAGTAGTTAGGAAGCTATGTTAAAATACTCAACATAGTTTGTTTATTCAAAAAAAAAGCCTCCTTGAAAACAAGGAGGCTATAATTTATTTTACATACCATTATCTTGCATAAGAAACGGCTCGTTTTTCACGAATTACTGTCACTTTTACTTGACCTGGATATTGCATTTCATCCTGTATCTTTTGAGAAATCATAAATGCTAAATCATCAGCATAATCATCTGTTACTTTCTCAGAAGAAACGATCACTCTTAATTCACGACCCGCTTGTAAAGCAAAGGCTTTCATTACACCATCATGAGCCATAGCTAGATCCTCTAGCTCATTAATTCTTTGGATATAACTATCTACAATTTCTCTACGTGCTCCTGGACGTGCACCAGAAATGGCATCACATGCTTGAACTAAAGGAGAAATGATATCATTCATTTCAATCTCATCGTGGTGTGCACCAACTGCATTACAAATAGCAGGATGTTCTTTCGCTTTTTCACACATTTTCATTCCTAAAAGTGCATGTGACAGTTCGCTTTCTTCATCAGCTACTTTACCTATATCGTGTAATAGACCTGCACGTTTCGCTAACTTAACTTGTTTCTTATTCAAGCCAATTTCAGCAGCCATCATTGCACAAAGGTTAGCTGTCTCTATAGAGTGCTTCAATAGGTTCTGACCGTAAGAAGAACGGAATCGCATACGTCCCACCATTCTAACTAAAGGAGCAGGTAAACCATGAATATTCAAATCAATAACGGTTCTTTCACCAATTTCCTTGATTTGTTCTTCTAATTGGTTTCTGGTCTTATTCACGACCTCCTCAATACGAGCGGGGTGAATTCTACCATCAGCAACTAATTTTTTTAGTGCTAAACGACAAATTTCTCTACGAATCGGATCAAAAGAAGAGATTACAATAGCTTCTGGTGTATCATCTACTACAATTTCAGCACCTGTTGCAGCTTCTAAAGCCCTAATATTTCTTCCTTCTCTACCTATAATTTGTCCTTTTAAATCATCTGATTCCAGATTAAAGACTGATACAGTATTTTCAATCGTAAATTCAGCACACATTCTTTGAATGGTATTGATGACAATTTTTCTGGCTTCTTTGCTTGCAGAATCTTTTGCTTCATTTACAATTTCTTTCTTTAAAGAAAGTGCATCTGTTTCTGCTTTACCTCTTACTGCTTCAATAATTTGCTCTTTTGCCTCTTGTTCAGACATTTTTGCAATTCCTTCTAGCGCTTTAATCTGCTTTTCATTGGCAGCTTCTAGCTCTTCTTTTTTCTTAGCAACTATTGATAGTTGTTTTTCTAAATTAGTTCGAACGGTTTTAATCTCCGTTTCATGTTGTTCTAATTCTGATTCTTTGTGCTTAAGCTTGTCCATTCTAGATTGGATACTTTGCTCTTTGCTTTGAAAGCCTTTTTCCAATTCTTTAATTTCCAATTCTCTTTCTTTGAGTTCTCCTTTCCTCTTAATTTTAAACTCTTCGTAATCAGATTTCATTTTAGAGTACTTCTCTCTCGCTTCTTGGATTTTCTTTTGTTTGATGCTTTCATTTTTTCCTTCTGCTTTAGACATGATTCTGTCTGCTTTCAGATTGGCATCATCCACAGTTTTGGTAGCGGTCAGTCTTGCTTCTTTTAAAGCTAAGTCAGCTTTTTTATCGGCTTCTTCCAGCTTGGCTTTAAACTTACCAGTCATTGCTGAATTTAAACCGAAATAGCCCATGACTGTTCCGATAACCAAACCTACAATCCCAATTACAATTCCTATTGGATCCATTTAGATTTGATATTTAATATATATAATAGAATAGTATCTACAATCTAAATGTTTCGGTAAATATCACATCGAAAAGGAGGTATGAATTTTATTGTATTTATTAACAATTCATAGCTTTTTCCTTTGATCTATTCCATTTAAAAATATAGATACAGTTTAATTCTTTTTAGTTAACCAACGTTTCAAAAAACTTTTAGAGGGTCTTACTATCGCCAAAAATATTATAATTCCTATTAATATTAAAGGCCAAACTGTAGTTAATCCAATAACTAAGCCAAGTAATCCATCCCACCCTTGTGAAAACGCCTTTTTTAGACGTTGAAAAAAATTAGGGCCATGGTCATCACTGACTATATATTGGTACTTTAATCGTTCTGTCATTTGCAAAGTAATCGTACTAAAACTTACTTTGTCAGACAGATATCGTAATTCCGCTTCTTTTGCTTCAATTTCTTCGGTTAACATTCTAACTTTCTCTTCGATCTCAAGCATTTCTTTTACATTTTTAGCATTTACTAAAAATGATTCATACTTCGTTCTCACCTCTTTCTTCGTTCTAAGACGACTTTGAATGTCAACAAATTGTCGAGTTACATCTTTAGCAGTTACTCTTTTGTAATCTACTTTCGAGGCAATTCCTCCAATTTCTCCCACGAATGTATCAAAATATTCCGCAGGCATCCTAATAACAATCCTATTCTCTATAGAATAACTTGTTTTTTGTTCATTTTCATTGGCAATATAGGCTTTATATTTTTCTAATATGTCATCTATTCTTTTTCTGGCATCTGCATAATTCTTAACTTGAATCCCTACATCTCCTTCTTTAATGATTTTTGTTTTCGATTTATTAGACATATCATTCTCTTCCTGCCCTCCTTTATTTTCAAATTTAGAAGACTCTTCTGATTCTGTTGTATTTCTATCATAAACAACTTGATTTGTAAAACCTTGGCTTGTATAACCATTTTCTTCAATAGATATTCCTCCTTGATTCATATCTGCTTCTTTTGCAGACATCCGATCATTTCTTGAAGAATTTGAACAAGACGAGAAGAGTAAAAATAAGAAGCAAACACTAATTAATATAATCCTTTTCATAGTTACATTTTTGAAGATTCTCAGTAATTGAGATTCTAATATGAATAAAAAAGGAGTCTTGAAAATTTAAACCCAAGCTTCCTCAGGTATATGGATGCATACTTCTCCCTTTTGGTTGATGGATTCCAGATGTATATCAACTATTTTATTGGTAAACTTAGATTCAAAACTTGTAATAACTTTAATGTAATTATCTGTAAATCCTGACATTGTACCTTCGAAATCTCTGGTTTCAAATAATACTTTGCGATTAGTATTTAAATGATTTCTATAAAATAATTGCTGTTTCTTTTCTGATAAAATACGGAGCATTTCATTTCGCCTTCGTCGTTCACCTACTTCAACGACTCCTTCCATTTCAGCAGCGGGAGTATTCGCTCGTTCAGAATAGGTAAACACATGTAAATATGAAATATCCAATTCAGAAATAAATCGATACGTTTCCAAAAAATCTTCTTCAGTTTCGCCTGGAAACCCAACTATAACATCTACTCCGATACAACAATGTGGCATTTTTTCTTTTATAGTTGAAACGCGATCTTGATATAATTCACGATTGTATCTTCTTCGCATTAATTTCAGTTGCTTATTATTACCTGATTGCAATGGAATGTGAAAATGAGGCGCAAAACGTTTAGATGTACTGACAAAATCTATAATTTCATTGGTTAATAGATTCGGTTCAATAGAAGAAATCCTAAACCGTTCAATCCCCTCAACCTCATCTAATGCTTTTACTAAGTCAATAAATAAAGCTTCTTTCTTGGGCTTTAATCCTTCTATCACTTCAGTACCATTTCCAAAATCTCCAATATTAACTCCTGTTAATACGATTTCTTTTACGCCCATTTCAGCAATTTTCATTGCATCTCCGACCACACTTTCAACAGTACTACTTCTACTTTTCCCTCTAGCCTGTGGAATGGTACAAAAAGAACATTTATAATCACATCCATCTTGTACTTTCAAAAATGAACGAGTCCTATCTCCAAATGAAAAAGAATTAACAAAAGAATTAGCCTCTTTCACTTCTCCTGCCGAAATCAATCCTTTAGTTGGTGATTTCGAAATATTATCTACATAATTTCAAATATTAAACTTCTCTGAAGCACCCAACACTAAATCTACTCCAGGAATATCTGCAATTTCATCTGGTTTTAATTGAGCATAACAACCAATCATTATGATATAAGCTTGAGGTGTTTTCCGAAGCAATTGTCTAACTATTTTTCGACACTTTCTATCCGCAAAATCAGTTACAGAACAAGTATTTATGACGTATATATCAGCTGGTTCTTTAAAATTAACAACAGCATACCCTTTAGCTTCAAACTGCCTACTAATTGTCGAAGTTTCAGAAAAATTCAATTTACACCCTAAAGTATGAAAAGCTACAGAACCTGGAGTTGCCATTTATAATTTTTTATTTAAATCAAATTTCATACAAAGTTAGTCTATTTTCATTCTTTGAGCAACAATAATATCGTAACATTAATTTTACCGAACGTGACATAACAAGGAACCAAAAATAATTGTTAATAATTTTTTAAAAATTAAGTTACAATTCCGCTTTTCTAACGTCATAACTCTAATTATTATATACTTTTGCTATATCTAAAATTACATATATTGAATGTAATAATAGAAATAGAACAGAAAACCAGTTTTTTACATTAAATTCAAATCGCACATGAATCTTAATTTCACTGAAATCTTAGAGAATTTTTTAAACACTATTGGTGGCTTTTTACCAGGTGTTTTAGGAGCAATATTAGTACTAATCATTGGATGGATTATAGCATCTAGTATTGCAAAATTAGTTTACAAACTACTTAAAAAATCAAAGTGGGATGATAAATTAATGAGCAAAGCTCAATTAGATATTGATTCAAACAAGTTTGTATCTAAATTAGTTTATTACATCCTTATGATCATTGTTTTAATGGTTGTATTAGAAATGTTAGGCGTTTCTAACGTATTAGATCCTTTAAAAGGGATGGTAGGAGACTTTACTGGTTTCTTTACTGGAAACTTATTGCCTGCAGGTATTGTTGCTTTTGCTGGTTATATCCTAGCAAAAATTGTTTCATCCTTAATCGGTTTATCAGGTAACTTTGTAGACAATGTAGCTGAAAAATTAGGTGTTACACAAACAGATCAATTTGTAAAGATTGTTTCTCAAGTTGTTTTCATTTTCATTTTCGGTGTAGTATTAATAGCTGCTTTAGATATTTTAGGGATTAAAGCCATTTCTGAACCAGCTAAAGGTTTAATTGAACAATTTATAGGAGCAATTCCTAAAATTATTCTTTGCGCTGTTATCGTTACTTTATTCTATATCGGAGGTAAATTCTTTTCTAACTTATTGAAAGACTTATTAAAGAGTGTAGGTACTGACGATATGGGTCAAAAATTACAATTAGGTAGTATGTTAGGACAACGTTCACTTTCTGATATGATTGGAAATGTTGTTTTTGCATTCATCGTACTTTTTGGTTTAATCACAGGTATCGAAAAATTAGAATTCGAAAGCTTAACTAATATCTTAAATGTTGTATTAGGCATGGCAAGTAAGATCTTATTTGGTATGGTTATCTTAGTATTAGGAAACTTTATTTCTCAAACAGTTTACAACTTAATCAACAAAGGTGAAAACAACCAGTTGATTGCGAATGTAGCTCGTTATGCTTCATTATTCTTATTCCTTTTCTTAGGTTTAAGTGAAATGGGTGTGGGTAGCGAAATCGTTAATTTAGGATTTGGATTAATCTTAGGTTCAGTTGCTGTAGTTGTTGCTTTAGCTTATGGCTTAGGTGGACGTGAAGCTGCTGGGAAACACATGGAAGAAATCTTATCGAACTTCCGTAAGAAATAAGAATCCCTAAGAGTATAATTAAATACTCTTTTTACTATTTAAAAACGCCTTGGTACATTGGTATCAAGGCGTTTTTGATTTTATTGTGTAGACGAATTATGGTTAAGTAAATCTTAAAAAAAGAATTTTTCGCAGCAAAATTGAAAATCTAGCGTATTAAATAATGAAATAAGGTTTTACTAAAAATTTATATTTCCCCATAAACAAAGGTTAGTTAATAGAATACCACCGGCATTGAGTAGAGACAATGCCGGTTTTTTATTTGATATAAATATGTTTATTACGAATATGTATTCATTTTTTGTTTGCACTTTGTTCGCAATTCAGTAAAAGAATATATATTTTTGTTCTTTATATTAAATAACATACTAGGGATACCAAGTCCCACGCTATTACTTTATTAACCGATGGCCAAAAAGCGGAGAAAGTCTAAAAGACAACTTTCATTTAAAATGGGAGTAAATGATGAACGTATTCCAAAACTATTTGGAGTACTGTTATTATTTTTTGCCCTATATCTATTTATTGCCTTTACTTCATATTTATTTACATGGAAACATGATCAACATTTCTTATCTAATGGAGGTTGGAATTTCTTAATGACTTCTGGAAAAGAAGTAGATAATTGGCTTGGTAGATTAGGGGTATTGGTATCTGATTTTTTCTTTAGATGGTTATTTGGTTTACCTTCTTATCTATTAGTTGTTCTTTTGGTGATCGGTGGTTTAGCAGCTATAAAGCGTACTCCATTTGAAAAAGTTTGGAAAGCCATTAGAAACACTATTCTTATTACTATTTTCTTATCCATCATTTTTGAATTTTTTGCAGGATCATCTGCTATGTTTCCTTGGGGTGGAGCTGTTGGGGAAAGTATTAGTATGTGGTTGAGTAATTTTGTTGGAAAAGCAGGAACTATCGCTCTATTCTTAGTATTCTTTGTCTTCTTATTTGTTTGGAATTTCAATCCAGCACTACAGGATTTAACACCCACAAAAATCGGATATCAAATACAACACTTTTTCCAGAATTTATTTTCAGGGAAAAAAGAAAGTCCTAGAAGAAGAGAAACAAACAACAATTTTGATACTCCAGTTTTAGATCCTGCCCTTGATAATACAGAAGTCGCAGCTTTGAAACCAACTTTTAGTGCAGATTTTAAAAATAAGTCAGATCAGTTAGAAGTCAATCCACAACCCATAGATCCTTTAACTAGAGGAGAACAATTAAAATTTGAGTTAGAAGAGAAGAATGCTATTCGAACTAAAAAAGAAAGTTTGAAAAAAGGGGAAGGTGAATTAGAAATTGCTACACCTTTAAATAATGCCAATGCGAACCCAATTCCACAAGGACCTTTATCTGTTCAAGAAGAAAACAAAATACATTCAGAACCTTATGATCCTACACTAGAACTTTCTAAATATGAACATCCAGTTTTATCTTTATTAGAAGATTATAGTGATCAAAAAGTAGAAATAGATCGAGCTGAATTAGAAAAGAATAAAGACCAAATTATAGAGACTTTACTCAATTATAAAATTGAGATTATCAAGATTAAAGCGACTATTGGGCCTACAGTAACCTTATATGAAATTGTTCCAGCTCCTGGTGTACGTATTTCTAAAATTAAAAATTTAGAAGATGACATTGCTTTAAGTTTAGCTGCTTTGGGAATTCGGATTATTGCACCGATTCCTGGCAAAGGTACTATTGGTATTGAAGTTCCCAACAAGCACAAACAAATGGTTGCTTTAAAAGAAGTATTGCAATCAGATAAATTTAAGCATGCAAAAATGGATTTACCCATTGCTTTAGGTAAAACCATATCAAACGAAGTATTTGTTGCGGATCTAGCTAAGATGCCTCACCTTTTAATTGCAGGTGCAACGGGCCAGGGTAAATCTGTTGGTATTAATACCGTACTCATGTCTTTGTTATACAAAAAGCATCCAAGCCAAGTCAAGTTTGTTTTAATAGATCCTAAAAAGGTTGAATTATTTCCTTATTCGAAAATTGAAAATCATTTTTTAAGTTATTTGCCAGGAGAGGATGAATCCATTACAACAGAAACTAAAAAAGTAGTTAGTGTTTTAAATTCATTGTGTATTGAAATGGATCAACGCTATGATTTATTAAAAAAAGCACATGCTAGAAATTTAAGAGAATACAATAAGAAGTTTGTTGAACGCAGATTAAATCCGCAAAAAGGACATAAATTTTTACCTTACATTGTTTTAGTAATTGATGAGTTTGCTGATTTAATTATGACTGCGGGTAAAGAAGTTGAGTTACCGATTGGTCGATTGGCTCAATTAGCTCGTGCAATTGGTATACATTTAATTATTGCCACTCAGCGTCCTTCTGTAAATATTATTACAGGTGTTATTAAAGCCAATTTCCCTGCAAGAATCGCCTTTAAAGTAACTTCAAAAATTGATTCAAGAACGATATTAGATACTGGTGGAGCGGATCAATTAATTGGTCGCGGTGATATGTTGTTATCTGTTGGATCAGATTTAATCCGTTTACAATGTGCTTTTGTAGATACACCAGAAGTTGAAAAAGTAATTGATTATATTGGTAATCAAAAGGGATATCCAGAGCCTTATTTCTTACCAGAATTTCACAGTGATGATGAAGAACACGGTTCTTCTGGAATAAAGGTTTCTGAATTAGATGAAAACTTTGAAGAAGCTGCAAGAATGGTTGTTTCTAAACAATCTGGTTCAACTTCTATGTTACAGCGTTCATTAAAATTAGGTTATAATAGAGCCGGCAGAATTATGGATCAATTAGAAGCGATGGGAGTTGTGGGCCCTGCTAGGGGATCTAAGCCCAGAGAAGTTTTATTTTTTGATGAAATGGAATTAATCAATTTCTTAGATCATTTAAAAAATAAAAAATAGAAATCAATTATAAAAAAAGGAACTGAATTTAAATTTAGTTCCTTTTTTTATTCTCACAATTAAATTTTCACAATTTGATAATCTGGCGTATGAATAAAATCCATATCTCTTCTTTTTTGTAATGAAACATAATCAGGAAAAACAACTTTAGCTAATTTCATAACTATACCTCTCCCTCTTTTTTGTTCATCATGTGTATTTAAAATTTTATTAGGTTGTAATAATTGATTTAAATATTCCACATTTTCAATTCCTGGATTCACATGCCCACCCATTATTCTAGGAATTCTAAAATCAGAAAACGTGGTTATTAATAAATCATAATTATATTCTAAAACTTTCTTTTTCTGAGGCTCAGTTAAAGTAAAACCGTGCGGCGAATAAAATAAAGTTTCTTCATTTTTAGAAATAATTAAAGAATAATAAATAGGATCCATTTTACGATTAGGCCGCAATGAAGAAATAAAAACACCATTAATATTTATCGTTTCATCGTCTGGAATTAATATAACTTCTTTATTTGGTAATTCTTTTTTAATTCTCTTAAATGCTCCTGCAGTTGCAACAATTTTAATTTTGTCGTTTAAAGCTTTTAGCGTATTAGGATGACAATGATCAGAATAATATTGAGAAACTAATACAAAAGAATATGGAGGAATATTTTCAATGGAACAAGGTTCTGTCGTATGCCATTGTTCATTCATCCATTTCGCTACATCTATTTCAGATCCTATTAACCAAGGATCTAAAATAAAAGAAATACCTCCTACATTCATCCACCAAGATGAATCCATATTCAACCGTTGTAATTCCATATTGATTTTATGTTATAAATTAAAAAGCGCCAGAAAATTTCCAACGCTTTTTAAATCTCTATTATATTACTTTTTCTTCGGTTTCTCTTTTCCTTCTTCTTTTTTCACAGTTTTCTTTTCTTCTTTCTTTTTTCCTACTGCTTTCTTCTTCGGTTTATTATCTTTCTTTTCTGTAAAAACTAAACCATCTTTATTAGCATCTATTTCAATATGATCGCCTGGACCAAATTCACCGGAGAGCACATGTTTGGACAATTCATTTACAACTTCTTTTTGTAATACTCTCTTCAAAGGTCTAGCCCCAAATTGAGGATCATATCCTAATTCTCCCAATAAATCTTTTGCTTTTTCGGATAAATCAATTTGCATTTCTTGCTTACCCATCATTTTCTTTACTTTTCTAAATAAAAGATCTAATATCTTTTTGATCTCTTCTTTAGTTAAAGGTCTGAACATGATTTTTTCATCAATACGATTTAAAAATTCAGGTCTTAACTCATCTTTTAATAAGTCAAATACTTCTTCTTCTGTCGCTTTTATAATTTCATCTTTTTTATCCTCCATCTCTTCTAAATCCTCAAAATTATCAAGAATTACTTCCGCCCCCATATTAGATGTCATAATGATGATTGTATTTTTAAAATCGACCACTCGACCTTTACTATCCGTTAATCGACCGTCATCTAAAACCTGCAATAAAATATTAAAAGTATCTGGATGTGCTTTTTCAATTTCATCTAATAAAACAATCGAATAAGGTTTTCTACGCACCGCTTCTGTTAACTGTCCTCCTTCATCATAACCTACATATCCAGGAGGTGCTCCAACCAATCTACTTACAGAATGACGTTCCTGGAATTCACTCATATCAATACGCGTAATTGCATTTTCATCATCAAATAAAACTTCAGCCAAAGCTTTAGCTAATTCTGTTTTACCTACACCAGTTGGGCCTAAGAAAATAAATGATCCTATAGGTCTATTTCCATCTTGCAAGCCTGCTCTACTTCTTCTCACTGCATCAGAAACGGCAACTACAGCTGTTCGTTGACCAATTAATCTTTTTCCTATCTCATCTTCTAAACGCAATAATTTTTCTTTCTCACTTTGCATCATTTTAGCAACTGGGATTCCCGTCCAACGTGCTACAACTTCTGCAATATCGTTTGCTGTTACTTGTTCATTTGTAAAACGATTCTCTACAGGAAGTTCATGTAATTCTTTTTCAGCCGCATCAAGTATACCTTCTTGTTCTTTAATTTTTCCATATCGTAATTCAGCAACTTTTTCAAAGTCACTTTCTCGTTCAGCTTTATCAGCTTCAATTTCAAAACCTTCAATTAACTTTTTAGCAGATTGCATTCTTTCCACAATCTCTTTTTCATTTTGCCACCTCGCAGTCATATTATCTAATTCACCTTGTAAATTGGATATTTGCTCGTTTAAGGATTTTAATTTTTTAACTTGACTTTTCTCTCGTTTAATAAACTCTTTTTCAATTTCTAATTGACGAATTTTTCTACTTAATTCATCAATTTCATCAGGAACAGAATCTAATTCTAAACGTAATTTTGCAGCAGACTCATCAATTAAATCAATTGCTTTATCAGGTAAAAATCGATCAGCAATATATCTAGAAGAAAGCTCAGCAGCAGCTACTAAAGCCTCATCT
>JAHDFV010000365.1 GCA_020627985.1 Saprospiraceae bacterium | reverse complement strand
TGGTTAGTTTAATGGGCGTAAATGAAGTCCTTGCTCTGCTTTGTGCTGGAGTAGTCGGTGCCTTTTATTTTTACTTTAAACATAATCTCACAAATTCGGGTTCAGCAAAATTGATTCTTCCCATTACATTATTGCAAATTCCTGCAGCAGGAATAGTAAAACTTTCTACTGCAAAAGTATTTTTTACTTTCCTTAAAGTAGGAAGTATTTTATACGGTAGTGGATATGTTCTATTTGCATACCTAGATGCAGAACTTGTTGCTACTGGTTTGTTATCAAGATTAGAATTATTAGATGCCATAGCAGTTGGGCAATTTACTCCTGGTCCAGTATTATCTACATCTACTTTTATTGGTTATCAATTAAATGGTTTTTATGGTGCGATAGCTGCAACATTAGGGATATTTCTTCCATCATTTTTATTTGTTTTGCTGCTAAATCCACTTGTCCACAAAATGAGATCTTCTAAAATATTAGGCTATTTTTTAGATTCAGTAAATGTAGCTGCAGTGGCTGTTATGATTGCTGTTTTATGGAAAATGGGTGTCGATTCTCTTATAGACTGGCGTACAATTCTTATAGCAGTATTAAGTGTTGTTGTAAATTTCGGATTTAAAAAAGTGAGTCCAATGTGGATTATTTTAGGTGGAGCAATTTTAGGGTACTTATTATCTTATATATAGCTACTACTAACATAAAATTTGATTCAAAACCAATTTTTTCACTGAAAATCCAATCCTAAAACTTATTCATCAATCTAAATTGATTATAAAGTAGTCGCCACTACACTTTATTCAAATCACATTCTATAAATTCATTATTTTAAAAAAAATCTTAATGATTAATTAATATTGAATATTAGAATATATATGAAATTTACTCGGATTTTAGCTTTTATGCTCCTAACCTTTTCCTATTTAAATTGCTTTTCTCAAGACAAAAAGCCTTTAGTATCTTTAAAATACGGTGATGGCCTTCGAATTATGGCAACTGATTCATCCATGTATTTGAAAATAGGATTTCGAATGCAACAACACACAGAATTCAATTATAACAACTCAAATAATGAAATAGATTTTTCTTATCAATTGAGAAGGGTTCGACTAAAATTAAGTGGGTGGGCTTTTTCTAAAAAACTAGGGTATTACATTCAATTAGCTTTAGAGCCAACTGCTTTTAAAACAAGTAATGATCTTACCTCTTTACAAGAAGGAAATGCAGGTAAAATAATTTTAGATGCTCTTGTAAAGTGGAATTTTCACAATCAACACACTTTAATTGTAGGACAAACCAAACTACCTGGAAATAGAGAATGGATTGTTTCATCCCAGCATTTACAATTTGTAAATCGAAGTATTCTTAACCAACAATTTAGTATTGATCGAGATATAGCTTTGCAGATGAATTCTATCTATACTTTTCATTCTTCAGCTCTGCGAACAGTTTTTGCTCTTTCTCTAGGAGAAGGTAGAAATATACAAGTCAGTAATATAGGAGGCTTAGGATATTCTGGTAGAATAGAATATTTTCCATTTGGCTTATTTGATGATGATAACGACTATAAAGAAAGTAGTCTTGGTGCTGTTTCAACCCCTAAAATGTCTATTGGTTTAAGCTATGATTTCATTAATAAAGCAGCAAGGCAAAAAGGGAGGACAGGGAAATTTTTAGTCGATAATGATAACCAATTTTTACAGACCAACTTATCATCTTTATTTATAGATTATATATTAACCTATAGACAATTCTCTTCTTGGGGAGAATATAGTTATACTCATTCTAGTCAACAGAATTTAGGTTTTCAATATGGACAAGGTTGGCATATTTCTGCTGCATATCTCTTTAAGAAGAATTGGGAAACTGGAATTAGGTATGCGCATATCAAACCGAATCAGGATGATCAAACCTTTGACCAACAAAGTGAATATACAATTGGTCTAACAAAATACTTCAAAGATCATTCATTGAAATTACAAAGTGACTGGTCTATTGGGAAAATTAAAAATGATGATGACTACAATTTTATATGGAATATGCAATTTGAGTTTGCATTTTAGTCTCAATATTCAACAATAATGAAAACAAATCCCGAAAGTTATACTAATAAGAATAAGATACTCTTACCTTCACACAAAATTTTAAAATTGTATTTTTCATGGAAGATATAGTTAGGATATTTAAAGATTATGTATTTCCAGGTTTAACCATTATTGGTTCACTTGCATTTTTCATTTACGGAATGAAAATAATGAGTGATGGAATACAAAAGGCCGCAGGTTCTCAACTTAGAAACATACTTAGAACCATGACCAAAAACCGGTACATGGGCGTTGTAACTGGTTTTATTACTACAGCTTTACTCCAATCATCTTCTGCTACAACTGTAATGACGGTTAGTTTTGTAAACGCAGGGTTAATTACATTAGTTGAATCTGCTGGAATTATGATGGGAGCCAATGTAGGAACGACCATTACTGCTTGGTTAATTGCCATCGTTGGAAAGATATCTTTAGCAGATTTTGCCCTGCCTTTATTTGCTATTGCCCTACCCATGTCATTTAAAAAGACAGGAAAATGGAAGCACTGGGGGCAATTCATCATAGGATTTGCAATTCTTTTCATGGGACTAGACTTATTAAAACATAGTGTTCCTGATTTAAAAAGCAATCCAGAAGTATTGAATTTCTTAAGGGATTTTGTTGATCCTGAAGCGGGTTATTTCAAACTACTCATTACTAATGTTTTCTTTGTATTTGTAGGTACAATCCTTACAATCATTATCCAGTCTTCAAGTGCAGCAATGGCTATAACCCTTATTCTTTGCTCATCAGGGATTATACCATTCCCAATAGCTGCGGCTATGGTTTTAGGAGAAAACATTGGTACAACTATTACTGCTGAAATGGCTTCTCTTATTGGTAATGTTCATGCCAAAAGATCCGCCAGGATTCACTCTATGTTTAATGTGGTTGGTGTAATTTGGATGTTATTATTATTACCATTTTTCTTAAAACTAGTTGGTTATTTGGCGTATGAAATAGCAGGACTAGATGTATTATCGACTTATTCTATTGATGAAATCAATGCCATGAGTCCAGAGGCTAAATCAAATTATGAAGATTCTAAAGGCTTTGGGTTATCATTTTTCCATACTGCCTTTAATTTGACTAATGTTTTATTAATGATTGGATTTGTTCCATTATTAGTTAGGTTAGCTATTAAGACGGTAAAATCTAAAGGAGGAGAAGATGAAGAATACAGACTAGGTAATATTACAAGAGGAGCAACACCTGAATTATCTATTATTGAAGTACAAAAATCGATAGCTAAATTTGGAAATGTTACTTCGAGATTAAATCAGTTTTCTTTAGAATTAATCAATGAAACTGAACCAGATAAGCAAGTCAAACTCCATGAAAGAATAGCTAAATATGAAGACATTGCTGATAAAATGGAAATTGAAATCACTGAATATCTAACAAGCATGGGTAGCAATGAATTGACAGATAAGACAATGATTCGTACTCGTAGCATTATGAATATTGCTAATGATTTAGAAAGAATTGGAGATATCTATTTTCAGATTTCTAAAACTGTTGAACAAAAGAATGAGCAAAAGATTTGGTTCAATCAAAAGCAAAGAGA
>JAHDFV010000364.1 GCA_020627985.1 Saprospiraceae bacterium | reverse complement strand
TTTGATTAACTGGCTATCTATTGAATTAAAAGCACTTTTAGTAAGAGCTAAAACATATATGGCATCTAATAAATTAGTCTTTCCTACTCCATTTTTTCCTACAATACAATTAACTCCTGAGTCAAAGGTTATTGAAAACTCTTCGTAGTTTTTAAAGTTTGTAAGTGATATTTTTTCTATATAAAACACTCAGATTAATCTTTTTACATATCTTCGCATTCTGAAAATTTTGACGTGACTGATTTGTAACTAATTATTGCAAATGTATAAGCAAAAGGAGGAAGTTTCGTCTGAATTTAATATTGATTTCAAAAAATATTAGTAATGGCTAAAAAGAAAGAAGAAAAGGAGGAACAAAGTGTATTTGAAAGCTCAGAAGCTTTAGCAGAACAAATTTCGAAAAGTGAACAGTTTATTGAGCAAAACAAAAATGTTATTACTTATGTAATATTAGGTATTGCTGCTTTGGTAGGTGGATTTTTCTTTATGCAATCTCAAGCTGAGGAGCAAGAGGCAGAAGCACAAGCTGAAATGTACAAAGCTCAATTTTACTTTGATGCTGATTCTTTAAATAAAGCATTGAATGGCGATGGTAACAATTACGGATTCCTAGATATTATTGAAGAATATGATGGAACAAAGGCTGCTAATCTTTCAAAATTTTATGCAGGAGTAATTTACATGCAGCAAGGTTCATTTGATGATGCTATTTCTTCTTTAAAGGAATTCAGTTCTTCTGATTTATTGATTCAAGCAAGAGCTTATTCACTTTTAGGTGATGCAAACTCTGAAAAAGGAAATATGACAGAAGCAATTTCTTACTATGAAAAGGCAAGTAATTATAAAGAAAATGAGTACTTCACTCCAATGTATTTAATGAAGTTAGCTCAAGCTCAAGAAGCAGAGAGTAATTTTGATGGAGCGATAGCTTCTTACACTAAAATTATAAAAGATTTCCCTAAGGCTCAGGAAGTAAATGATGCTAAGAAGCGTAAAGCAAGAGCAGAGGGATTGAAATAATCAAATTGTCAGTCTGAGCTTGTCGAAGACTTGAGTAATTACATATTAACTTTCGGGATAGATTTTCTATCCCTTTTTTATTTTTGAACTATGGCAACGGAACTTAAGAACCTGAACGAATTTTCTAAGAACCTTTCTAACAATGTGAAAGGTAAAAAAGTAGCTATTGTAGTTGCAGAATGGAATGAGGATATTACAAAAGCACTTTGTGATGGAGCAAAAGAGTTCTTGTTGAAAAGTGGAATTTGGGAAAGCAATATTGAGATCATTGAAATACCGGGTTCATTTGAATTAATATACGGTTCTAATCTATTAGCTCAACGAGAAGATATTGATGGAGTGATTGCTCTAGGCTGTGTTATTAAAGGGGAAACCAAACATGATGAATATATTTCAAATGCCGTTGCACAGGGTTTATCAGAAATAACCATCAAATATAATAAGCCTGTCATCTTCGGATTGTTAACTACTAATAATCTGCAACAAGCTAAAGATCGTTCAGGAGGCAAACACGGAAACAAAGGAACAGAGGCTGCCTACACTTTGCTTAGGATGTTGGAATTGTAATTGCTATGCGGCTGCTAAAATCTTAGGATTTTCTCCGGAGCCCATAGCCTTCATGAATCTGTAGTGCGAAGCCATAGCAGTACTAAAACTTGGGTTATCTAAAAATGGCACGCCAAATTCTTCTGCAGTTTCTTGAACAATGTGAGAAATATGGGGGTAATGGATATGACAAATTTTTGGAAATAAATGGTGTTCAATTTGAAAGTTTAATCCCCCACAAATAAAGTGAGCTAGCCAATTTTTTCTAGCAAAGTCAGCAGTAGTCATCATCTGATGAATAGCCCAAGAGTTTTCCATCGTGCCTTTATCGTCTACGGGCTCTGGAAATTGTGCTTTTTCAACCAGATGAGCCAACATAAAAATTAAGGCAATAGTCATTCCTTGTACATAATGCATTAACAACCATCCACCTAATATTATATGCCATGGTTGTTCGATAACAATAAACGGAACAGCTATAAAAACAGTATAATAAATAGATTTATAGAAAAATAAGAAGAAATATTCTCTTGGTGCATGATTGTTTTTTATTCCACCAATGTAAGAAGAAAAGAATTTTTTATAATCCTTAAATAACACCCAAGTTACTGATGCCAATCCATAAAATAAAAATGCATAAATGTGTTGAAAACGATGTACCTTCATGTACTTCTGAGCAGGAGAAAAACGAATGATAGGTAAAGTTTCCATATCTTCATCATGACCATCAATATTAGTGTACATATGGTGTGCTTGATTATGCATTATACTCCACATGTAAGCGCTCGCCCCGAAGAAGTTAAACGCATTGCTCATTAAATCATTTACCCATTTTTTACTAGAATAACCTCCATGAATGGCATCATGCCCTATATTTACAGGAGCCAAAGCAGATACAAACCCTAAGATAGACCAAAGCCCTAGCATTAATGGGATATTTTCATAAAAACCTCCAAACACTACAGCGTAATAAGCAGAAATAACCATTGAAATTATAAATATAGACTTAGCTACCATCCATCCATTAGCGTGTTTGGACATATTTCTTTCTTCGAAATAAGCATTTATTCTTTTCGTTAGTGTTGAAAAGAATTGTGTCTGATCTTTAGGGAATTTTAATCTCTGTGGCATAATGACGCAAAGGTAATAATTAAATAAACACGTACTCTAGTATGGTAAGCTATTCTTAAAATCTTGATATAAATCAACATTTGTATTAGTGCCTGTACAATTCAAAGAATCACTCCAAGAATAGAAATTTTCAATTCTTTTATCTGGGCTTGGATGAGTACTTAAAAATTCTGGGGTAGAAGAACCTCCTGCTGCTTCAATTTTTTCAAAAAAACCAGCGCCTCCTGCTGCATTATAGTCTGTTGGACACAAGTAACGGACAGAATATTCATCTGCTTCAGATTCGGCATCTCTGCCATATTTTAATAATAATAGTCCGGCACCAACTTCCGCTAAGGCACTTTCTTCACCTAATGCGGCTTGTAATAATAATGAAATTCCATATTGTTTTGTTAACTGATCAGTAGAATGACGTCTGTCCGCATGAGCAATTTCATGTCCTATGACACCTGCAAGTTCATCTTCGTTATCTAAATAGTGTATTAATCCAGTAAATACATAAATATAACCACCAGGTGTACAAAAAGCATTTAAGGTAGAATCGTCATAAATAATTCTTGTTCTCCATTCGAATTCATCTCTGTAAAACACTTCTCCACCATCTAGAATAGTATTGGTAATTCTATTTAGGTGGTCATAAGCTGCAGGAAAATCTTCAGGCTGAAGCACATCGTATTCAGAAGAATCAGATTCAATTTGCCCTGCTACTTGTAGACCTAAATTTTTGTCATCTTCAATTGTAAAGATATTGAAAGAGTCATCACCATTTCCTGGGTCACATGATGAAAGAACAGCAATTGCTGAAAAAAGAATTAATATTTTTTTCATTGTTTTCTAATTTTAGAAATAAAGATATAAAAAAAGCTCTACAAAATTAATTATAGAGCTTTCAACTTCAAATATGAAGCCAAAATTATATATGAATTACTTCGTCATATGCAGCAGCTAC
>JAHDFV010000363.1 GCA_020627985.1 Saprospiraceae bacterium | reverse complement strand
ATTTGATAATTAATAATATCCTAGTTGAAGCAGATGTATAATCTAGGAACACTTATGATGAAAGATGGTTCTGTTGAATTATATGTAGAAATTGTAGTAGAAGCGAAAACGATAAAAAATAATGAAACAGCATTATTAACCATGCAACGTAAATCTGCTAATGTTTTAGATGGAATTTCTGCTCAAACATTTAGTAGAACAGGAGATGGAAATGCAGCTGCAGCCATCAAAAGAGTACCTGGTGTTTCTATAGAAGGAGGTAAGCATGTTTTTGTTAGAGGTTTAGGAGATCGCTATACAAAAACCTTATTGAATGGAATGGGAATACCTGGATTAGATCCAGATAAGAACTCTGTTCAAATGGATATTTTTCCAACCAATTTATTAGATAATATCGTTGTATATAAAACGTTTACTCCAGACTTACCAGGTGATTTTACGGGAGGTACTGTTGATGTATCTACAAAAGATTTTCCAGAGGAAGAAACATTTAAAGCCTCTGTAGGATTAGGGGTAAATCCAACGATGCATTTTCAAAATGATTTTAGAACTTTTGAAGGAGGTAAACTTGATTTCTTAGGTTTTGATGATGGAACTAGAGCTTTAGGCTTTCACGAAAAATTCCAAATTCCTTCAGAAGTAACTTCTCGTTCTAATGTAGGAATGGCGAATAAATTAAACGAATTAACAAGAAGCTTTAATCCTGAAATGGCAACGAGCCAAAAAACGAATTTCATGAATCATAGCTATGCTATTTCTTATGGAAATCAAATTAATAAGGACAAAGCTACTTTTGGTTATACCGTAGCTATGAATTATAAAGCGAGTTCAAATCATTTTAAAGATGCTACGATTTCTCAATACATCAAAAGTGATATTTTAAGTGAAACAGCATTAGAGGTAGCAAGATTGGATGATGCGGTGATTAGCCAAGAAGGAGTATTGTGGTCAGGATTGGCTTCAGGTGCAGTTAAATTCCAAAAAAGTAAAATCCGTTTTGGGGTATTCCATAGCCAAAATGCGACTGATATTGCTTCGAATGTAATCACAGAAAATGGTGATGAAAATCCAGCAACTTTAGTGAAAGATAATTTAGAAACCATTATTCGTAGAGTAACGAATACATATGTTGGAGGTGAGCATACAATAGGTAAAAAGAAATTGAAATTAGATTGGACGGTTTCACCAACCTTTTCAAATGTAGATGAACCAGATAATCGTTATACAGCTTATGAATATATAGAAGAGGAAGATACTTATTTATTGTCTCGTTCTGTAGGAGGAGAAGTAGCTCGAGTGTATAGAAATTTGGATGAAATGAATTTAAGTTCTAAAATCGATTTGACTTATAATTTTGATGCTTTTAAAAGAGATGCAAAATTAAAATTCGGTTTAGCGAATAATTATAAAGAAAGAGAATACGGTATCAATGATTATGGTATCTATTTTAATGGAGATAGAGAATTGTCTGGAAATGCGAATGAGTTTTTATCGCCAGAAACCATTTGGACGCAAGATAATATTACGGGAACATCATTTGTGAGAGGTGATTTTCAACCATCAAATACATATGCTGCTACGCAGAATGTAAATGCATTGTATGCAATGACAGAACTTCAATTGTTAGAGAAATTAAAATTGATTGGAGGGTTTAGAGTAGAACAATTCCAGAATTGGTACACAGGACAAAATGCTTTAGGAAATGAATTATATGTGGATGAAAAAGTATTAGATAAAATTAATGTATTGCCTTCTGTTAATTTAGTATACAATTTAAATGATAAAATGAATTTGAGAGGTTCGTATAGTATGACTGTAGCAAGACCATCTTTTAAAGAAAAATCAGTCGCTCAAATTCAAGATCGTTTATCAGGAGGATATTTTTATGGTAACATTGATATTTTACCTTCTACGATTAGTAATATGGATTTGCGTTGGGAATATTTCTTTGAAAAAGGTGAAGTAGTTTCAGTGAGTGCCTTTACCAAATTAATCAATGATCCAATAGAAATGGCAGCATATAAAGTCGGAAATATTTATCGTTCAGATATTATAACACCAGAAAATGGAGGAAATGCTATTTTGTATGGACTTGAATTAGAGGTAAGAAAGAATTTTGGATTTATTTCTGAAGCCATGAAAAATTTAAGTATTGGTACTAATTTCTCATATGTCAAATCACAAGTAAAAATGACAGATGAGGAATTTGAAATTCGTGAAAATTGGGCTAGAACAGGTGAAGATGTAAAAGATACAAGAACGCTGGTAGGAACAGCTCCTTATACCACTAATGTTTACTTGAATTATAGATCTTCTAAAATAGGAACGGAAGCAAATTTAAGTTACAATGTTCAAGGAGAAAGATTAGCTGTATTAGGATTAGGTGAAGTACCAGATGTTTATGAAACGCCTTTTCATAGTTTAAATTTTAAAGTGTCTCAATTCTTAGGTAAAGCGGATAAATTAAAAGCGAGTTTTGGAGTAAATAATATATTAGGATCTAAACGTAAAAATGTATATCGTTCATTTGGAACTGATGATGTAACAGCAAGATATAGGAATCCAGGTACAGGATTTTCATTAGGAATTTCTTATCAATTTAAATAATAAAAATTCTTAGTTGAATTAAAATAAAAAAGCTTGGTTGTTTTAACCAAGCTTTTTTATTTTATGATTAATAATAACACTGATTTCATCAGCCCGATCTACTATCATAAAATGTTCTCCTCCTTGTATTAAAATATCTTTTTTCCCTTTAGAAGGAAGCAATTTATCTCTGGAACCATTAATTTTATAAAGATTATTAATTATAGTTTCATTTTTCCATTGCACTAATTCATGCACCGCCCATTTGGCAAAAATAAAATCAGTATCTTCTAGGATAGAATTTAATAATTTCTTTTTTCTAGCACCCATAAAAAAATGAAAGATTATTTTAGGAGGCTTAAAAAAGAAGGAAGGTAAGAGAGGAGTGAAATCAAAATACTTAAAGATTTTTAATAGAAAAGGTTTTTCTTTTTGTGTTGTAATAGATGAAATAGAAAAAATAAATTTAGGCTTTGTGATTTTAGCTATTTCAACAGCAATTAAACCGCCAAAACTTACGCCTATTAATCCAAAATTTTCTTCTTGATTAATTCTGTATTTTTTAACGAGTCTTGCTGCATAGTTTTTTATAGATTCTTTTTGAAATGGTTGTAACCATTCTACAGCAATTAATTCAATATTCTTAATTTTTAAATACTGGAAAACGCGTTGATCTGCTCCTAAACCACTAATACAAAATAATTTTTTCATTTTTATTTAATGATCGTCTTTACCTGATATAATATCATCCGTAAAATGTTTTCGACTTTTTTCTTGCGCAAATTTGAGATCGTTATACGCTTTAGATTTTCCTTTAGGAATAGATAAACTGTTCCATTCATTGCTTTTTATCATTTTACCTAAGAAAACAATTTGTCCGACATGATAAGAATAATGAGCCAATTGACGGTTCATGGCTTCAACTATAGTATGCCCTTGATTTCGAATATAAATAATGGTGTCAAAATTTTCTTCATTGACGGTATCTATAGCAGAAAATAAACAATGCCAACCCTCTTCCCATTTGGCTAATATTTTATGAGCTTCTACTTGATCAAATTGATTTCTACTAAATCCAACAAT
>JAHDFV010000029.1:21174-22440 GCA_020627985.1 Saprospiraceae bacterium | reverse complement strand
GCTTTAATTTATATCATTTTATCCTTTAAAGCTGTTCAAAAATACAAAACACTTTTACTTGAGAATTTCGCTACTTCTGAAACCTTTTCAAATTATCGCTTTTTGAAGCAGATGGTTTATTTAATTATTGTGGGTTTCTTATTGACATTTATCAAAGAAATATTTATTTATACAGGAAATCAAAATGCGATCAATATCGCAAGAATCATCATGCTGATTTTTGGTTTGTATTTTTACAGTTGGATCATACTCAAAGCACTTCATGCTCCAAAGCTTTTTAGAGGTGTAGCCTCTCATATGAAACCTGTAAAAGAACTGATACAGCGTACTCCTGAAATACCAACTAATCAGCCTAAGAATTCTAATAACGATGTTGAAATTCAAATCAAAAAATTACAAGCATTTATGCTTGAAAAAGAACCTTACTTGAATGCTTCCCTTACGGTGAATGATTTAGCTAAACAGTTGGATATGCTTCCTCGTGATTTATCAATTCTTATCAATCATCATTTGGATCAACATTTCTTTGATTTCATCAATGAATATAGAATTAAAAAAGCAATGAAAATGCTCAATGATCCCAGCTTAAAGAAACATACTATCCTTGAAATCTTATATGAAGTAGGCTTTAATTCCAAATCGCCCTTCAATGCTGCCTTTAAAAAATTCACCAACCTTACTCCTTCTCAATACCGTAAAACGCCTTTAAAATAAGAGATTTGTAAAAAGTCGTACGTTTCAATTGATAAAGTCGTACGCATTATTTTAAAGTCATACGCTTCTTACAGAAAGTCGTACGCTTCTTTCTTTTACTTGCGCCATCTTGCATTTGTATTTATGGAACACCATAATTTTTTTACCATTAAATAAATCAAGATGACAACTTTACAAAAAATTATTACACTATTATTTATTAGTATTTCTTCTCAATTGTTAGCTCAATTTACGATCGAAGGTATTGTCCAAGATTCAGAAAATCCTATTGAATATGCCAATGTAATATTAAAAGATACGACTGATCAATATATCCTTGGAACGCTATCTGAAGAAGGAGGTCTTTTCCGTTTTAATGCTCCAGAAGGTCATTATCTTTTGGAAGTAAGCTTTATTGGATATGAAACGAAGACTCGATCAATACATGTTACAAAAAATCAAGTCATACCTAATCTAATTCTAGAAACTTTTGATCATGAATTAACTGAAATCGTAGTTACAGAAAAGAAAGTCCTAGTTGAATACAAAAGTGATCGTATGATCTTTAATGTT
>JAHDFV010000029.1:0-21164 GCA_020627985.1 Saprospiraceae bacterium | reverse complement strand
TGGCAACCACATTGTAAGTAATGGCGGCTCAGCAAGAGACGCTTTAGCCATTGCGCCTGGAGTTATCATTCAACAAGGAAATGTCCAAATATTGGGTAAAGGAAATTCTAAAGTTATGATCAATGGACGAATGATAGCATTAAGTGGAGAAGAATTAACTGCTTATTTGAATAGTTTATCCGCAAATGATATTAAAAACATCGAAGTCATCACACATCCATCTGCAAAATATGATGCAAATAATGTAGGAGGTTTAATTAATATTAATATAAAAAAAGGAGCTTTAGATACTTGGAAAAATTCTACTCAACTGTCTTACCAACAAAATAAATATGCTGCCGCTACCATTGGTAATAGTTTTTTCTATCAAAAAGATAAAATTAGTTTGTCTGCAAATGTAAATGGTACATTAGGACATGAAGGAGCAATCCAATCTTTGCAGACTTATTATCCTAATTATACACAAGATTTACAAAACGAATCGAAACGAGAAAAGCATAATTTATCCAGTCGTTTATCTATGGATGTTCAAATGAATGAAAATACACTTTTAGGTTTTCAATATTTAGGAATAATTAATCAACCTGGTAGTAAAGATTATTCAAGGATAAATTACTTAGATCATTCACAAAAGTTAGATGCTTATTTAATTAATGAAAGTGTTTTTAATAAAAAGAAAACGAATCATTCTTTTAATATCCATTGGAATCAAAAATTAAATAAAAAAGGATTGACTCTATCTACTAATGTTGATTACTTTAATTATAATCAAACTGCAAATAATTCAATATTAGGAGAAATGTACGATCCAAATCATGAATTTCTTTATACAGATATTTCAGGAAATGATGAGAGTCAACAACATATTATTAATTATAATTTGAATGCAGATATCGAACAGCCCCTTTCATTTCTGAACTTGTCTTATGGCGCTAAAGCAAGTTTGACCAAAAGTAAAAGTAATCGATCCTTTTATGATACTCAATCAGGTGTTGAAGTTTTAGACAATAGTCAAAGCAATGTATTTGAATATCAAGAAAATAATCAAGCTATATACGGCATGGCTTCTAAAAAGATAAATAATAAAATTCAAGGGCAAATTGGTTTAAGAATAGAATTTACACAAACAAAAGGATTATCTAAAACAATAGATCAATCTATTAATCGATCATTTGTAAAATTATTCCCTTCTTTAAATTTTACTTTTCAAGCAACTGAAGAAAATCAATTCATCATTAATTATGGTAGAAAAATAAATCGTCCTCCTTTTTGGATATTAAATCCATTCCGTAATTATATTAATAGCAATAGTTATTCAGAAGGGAATCCATTTATTCAACCTTCATTTGTAAATAATTTTGAATTGACGCATATTTATAAAAATAAATTAAGATCTAATTTATTTTACAATCGAGTTACAGATGGATTTGGTGTAATTTTTAAAGCAGAATCAGATACTCAAATCGTAACAAGAGATAATTATTTTTCATCACATAGTTTTGGATTAGTTGAAAATCTAACTATTGATATTAAGCTTTGGTGGAATAGTTCTAATACACTTGCTTTAATTGGAGGAAAACATTCTTTTAAAGAAACCATTAATGCAAATCCTAAAAATTCAATTTTAATTTATACCGCTTCAAACCATACTTTCAAACTTGGAAAATCGAGTAAATTGCAAGTGAATCTTATGGGGCAAAACCCATTCGAAAACGGCTTATATAAAATGGGTTATATTTTTAAAATGGATATTGGTTTTCAACAAAGTTTTTTGGATGACAAATTACAATGTTCACTTTTGTTCAGTGATATTTTTAATACAGGTTATTTAAAAGATTATACTTCATCCGTAAATAATGTCAAGCAAGTTTACACTGAAAATAATAGTAGCCGTTTTGTTCGACTATCATTAAGGTATCAATTTGGAAACAATAAGATTAATGTAAAATCTAGGCGTTTTGGGAATGCTATAGAGCGAAAAAGAACAAAGTAAATTCATTATAAAAGCACTAAGAAATAATTTCTTAGTGCTTTTTGATTTTTTATTGAAAAATTACTTTTACAATCCTTTCAACCAAGCCACACATTTTTCTGCAATTTCTTCGCCTTTGTCTTCTTGTAAAAAATGTCCACCATCTTTTATAATTTCATGAGGCTGACCTTTACAACCTGGCACAACTCCTTGAAACATTTTTTCTAATCCTGCCATAATTGGATCAGAATCACTAAATAAAGTAAGCATAGGTTTTTTCCATTGCATTAATTTTTGCCAAGCTTCTCTGTTTGGAATCGTTTGCGGATCATCAGAAGTATGAGGTACAATAGCAGGAAATTCTCTAGCGCCTTCTTTATACGTTTCATCTGGAAAGGGAGCATCATATGCTGCAATTACTTCTTCACTTAAATCAGAAAAACATCCTTTATTAATTATTTTTCCTACTGGAAAAAAAGGTGTGGTTTGAGAATAATTTTTCCAAGAATTAAATGCATCGTTTGGAGATTGATCACCTGTTGGTAAAATGGTATTTGCCACTATTACATTTGAAAAACGATCTCCCATTTCTACAACAAAACGAAGTCCTAACAAACCTCCCCAATCTTGGCAGAATAAAGTAATATTTTGCAAATCTAATGCTTTAATAAAATTACGGGTCCATTCTAAATGCTTCGCGTAAGTATAATCTTTTCTATTCGTTGGTTTATCTGATTTACCAAAACCAATTAAATCTGGAGCAATACATCTATAGCCTGCTTTTACAAAAACAGGAATCATTTTTCGGTATAAAAATGACCAACTGGGTTCACCATGTAACAATAAAACTATTGGACCTTCACCTTCATCTACATAATGCATTTGCATTCCATCTCCTATTTTTTTATAATTGGGATTAAAAGTATAATCTGGTAAATTATTGAAACGATCTTCTGGTGTTCTGATAAATTCCATTGGCTTTAGCTTTATTTTTTTCTTTTTGAAATAAAATATTTTTTTTAAATCTTCCACCTAGCTACAGGAGTAATACTTTGATCTACAAATTCCTTATTAAGGAATTTTCGATAGCCTGTTACCGCAATCATTGCAGCATTATCGGTACAAAATTCTATACGAGGTACGTAGGTATTCCAATTCCTTTTTTCTCCTTCAATTTGTATTTCTTTTCTTAGGCCTGAATTTGCAGAAACTCCACCCGCTATAGCTATTTCTTTTATTCCTGTTTCTTCTGTTGCTTGAATTAATTTAATCATTAATGAATTAATGATCGCTTTTTGAACTGAAGCACAAATGTCATTTATATTTTCGTCAATAAAATTAGGATTTGTTTTAATTTCCTTTTTTAGAAAATAATAAATAGAAGTTTTTAATCCACTAAAACTAAAATCTAACTCTGGCAAATTAGGTTCCGCAAATGTAAATTTGGCTTCGCCCTTTTGCGCCAGTTTATCAATAATTGGACCTGCAGGATATTCTAAATTTAATAATTTCCCTGTTTTATCAAAAGCCTCACCCGCAGCATCATCTATGGTGTTCCCTAACACTTCCATTTCTAAATAATCCGTCACTTTCACTATTTGAGTATGTCCACCAGAAACCGTTAAACATAAAAAAGGAAAATTGGGTTTTGGATCTTCTGCAAAATGAGCTAAAACATGCGCTTGCATATGATTGACTTCAATCATTGGAATATCTAAACTCAAGGCAAAAGCTTTTGCAAAAGAAACCCCTACTAATAAGGAACCAATTAAACCTGGACCTCGTGTAAAAGCAATAGCAGAGATATCTGATTTTGCTATTCCTGCTTTTTGTATCGCTACATCAACTACAGGTACAATATTCTGCTGATGGGCTCTAGAAGCAACTTCAGGTACAACTCCACCATATTCTTTATGTGCATCTTGGTTAGCGGTTACATTACTTAAAATAACTCCATCCGCTAAAATAGAAGCAGAAGTATCATCGCAAGAAGATTCTATGGCAAGTATTATTGTTTTCATATATTACTAATTGCTACAAAAATATTCAAAAGCTAATATAGTTGTATGATTTAATTCAATTTTGTTGATCGAATCTTATCACATTGAATAATAATCATATATGTGAAATAAATATTTTATAAAAAAAGTTAATACACATAAATTCTTTCAAAATTATTTTAATTTAATGGCAGCAACGAGATTATCGAATTTTACAAAACGAAACATATATTTATATTTTAGGTATATATTTTTATGTGGTGAATTTTTACATTTAAAATTTAAGAAATGGCTCAGAACCAATCCGCTAAACCCACACAACAAAACACAAATTCTGGTAAAACTTCTGTCATTGCCCATGGCACAGTTATCAATGGTAATTTTAAAGCCAATGATAATTTAAGAATAGATGGTACTATCATCGGTGATTTACAATGTGATAAAAGGTTAGTCATTGGATCAACTGGATATATTAAAGGTAAAATCATAGCAGCTGAAATTTCTGTTGAAGGCAAAATTGAAGGTGAAGCAACTAGCCGAGGCATTGCTACTTTAGGTCCTAAAAGTAATTATACAGGGATACTAAATGCAGTTCGTTTAGAAATAGCTGAAGGTGCTATTTTCAATGGTGATTTTAAAATCAGTAGAAAAGTATAAACTATTTTTTTCCATTAAAAAGGGATATTCAGGAGTAAAACAAATTCGTTTTATCTTATGTTTTAACAGTCTTGTGGTTTCAAATTACTGATTTAAAGCTGATTAGAATCGCTTAAATGGAGAAACATTAAGTTTTTCTCAAATGCCATGTTATCCAAAACCCCGTTTTTTACTATTTTAGTCCAAAAGCGGGGTAATTTATAGGGCTAATGAACTTCATTTCTAGAATTAAATAAACGATTTGTTTCTTCTTAAATATTGATTATCAAATTATTATATCAAAATTCCTATTGAAAAAATCTTACAATGTTTTACTACTGAATCCCCCTAAAAAAGGGATGATATATTGTATCATCCCTTTTTTAATGGATTTTCTTCTTAGAGTTTTCCGTGAAACGAAGCCAAAAATTCTCTTCTCAAATTTTCATTTTCTAGGAATTTCCCAGAATATTCTGTTGTAACAGTACTAGATCCTCTATCTTCTACTCCTCTTGCTTGCACACACATATGTTGTGCGTCAATGTATACAGCAACATCATCTGTTTTTAAAGCTGTTTTCAATTCATTAGCAATTTGAATAGTTAGGCGTTCTTGAACTTGAGGTCGTTTACAATAATATTCTACTATTCTATTTATTTTAGATAAGCCAATTACGCTCCCATTTGAAATATAAGCTACATGTGCTTTTCCATAAATGGGCAAAAAATGATGCTCGCAAGTCGATTGGACATTTATGTCTTTCTCGACCAACATCTGGCTATAGTTGTATTTATTTTCAAACATGGCTATTCTCGGCTTGTTCTTAGGATCTAAGCCAGAAAATATTTCCTTTACAAACATTTTAGCTACTCGATAAGGAGTTCCTTTTAGGCTATCATCTGTTAGATCTAAGCCCATAGTGTTCATTATTTCTCTAAAATGTCCTTCGATTTTATCAATCTTTTCATCATCAGATAGATCAAAAGCATCATCCCGCATCGGTGTATCAATAGATGTGCCCACATGAGCATCACCCATTTCTTCTACATTTTCGAGAATTAGCTGTTCCTCGTCATTTAAAACTAATTTTTCAGATTTCATATCAATATAGATTTGTACTTAATATCCACGTTTCAAACGTAAAAAGAAAGGATTTTGTTTAAATTAAATTCCTTTATCTGATATTATGATACAGAATTGACTGAATCGTCACTTTTAGAGGGTGAGTTTCGAATATTATGTTTTTGCATTTAGGATTTAGAAATAAAACCTTGCAAAGAGACCTAGATTCATTTCTCTATTTTTTAGTTGATATGTTTTGATTACAGATTCACTTTGATTATTCAATTGAGACAAATTGTATCTATCAACTACATTTATACTTCTTCTCTTTAATCCTAAATCATATCTAAAGCCAATTACCCATTTTTCTTTAGGATAAAAGGATAATCCTCCCATGAGTTGCGGATCAAAAATAGGATCAAAAGATTCTTTATCAATAGGATCCGTTTGTCCAGTAGTAAACATATCTGCACTCAAATCGTCAGATGAAATAGCATTCTTGGTTTTCATCAAATAATTAAAATTACAACCTACACCAATATTTGCTTCCCATTTAGAATGAAATTTATAACCCAAACTAATTGGAACTTTTATTTTATGCGACCAAACGAACAATTGATTTTTTTCTATATTTTTGAGATCTTCTTGATACAAATCTAATGGATTAGGATCTCCTACAGTTGATTCATTTAAGTTAGAAGTAAATATCGCTTCTTCATTTTCAATATAAACATTTGTATAATTAATTCTTGAAATATGATATTCTAATTGTGTATGAAAATTTAATTTATTATTTAATTTTCTTGTATAAACCAAACCCCATTTACCCCCAATTTCATTATTAATTTGAGTTTGAAATCCTGCTTCAATTCCCCAAAGATTCTTTTGATTCATTCCACCTTTATCTTCATTTTCTGATTTTTTTTCTTCTTCATTCACTACAACTATTTCTTGCAGAACTTCATTTATTTTATTTTCTAGTAAAATTTTAACTCCATCAATAGAATTTAAAACATAATTATTTTTCTCTTCAACAATTTTAATTGTACTATTTATTTTAGTTCCCGATCCCTCATCTACTTGACGTGTAATTTTTTCAACTACTTTCCCTGGAATTAAAGTTGTTTTTACAACTTCATTTTCCTTGTTATAATTTTGAGTTAAAGCAATAGAAGGTATATTAATATTGTAATTATAATTCTCAACAATTTTATTGAAATTATTCTGAGGATTTTTATTTTTTGTGATTAAATTAGATTGACTATTATTTTTAATAATCTCATTAGAATTAGAAGTTGAATTATTACTAATAGCGATTTCAGATTTATTTAGATTATTTAATTCAACAGAAGTATTATTTTCTTCAGCAATAATATTTAATTCTGAATTTTTTATATTTTCTTCATGTGCAATTACCTGTTCTGAAACTTTATTATCAAAAGTCTTTTGATTCGAAAAAACATAAAAAAGAACAGGTAGACTTATTCCCAGAAAAAGAAAAAGCCAAAGAAAACGTCTTTTTTTCTTTTTTACAGGCATTTCTTTATCCAAAAGAACAGTCATGTCCTTCCACGATTTTTCGACAAAATTATCATCAAAATTATATGTATCTTTATCCGACATCTCTTATATCATATTGTTCATTAATTAAAGACTTCAACTTTTGCCTAGCAGCAGACAAGTGCCATTTCGAAGTTCCTACACTTATTCCTAATTGTTTTGCAATTTCATTATGTTTATATCCTTCTATGGCAAAAAGTTTAAACACTTCAGCTGATGCAGGGGGTAATTTATCGATTAACTTTACGATATCATTAAAATACAATTCACTCAATGCAGTATTATCCGTAGATTGATCATCTGGATCTTCAAGAATAACTGATCTTAAATATTTAGAATCTTTTCTAAAATAATCAGCTCGGGTTCGCATCATTATTGTATTAATCCAAGCTTCTAATGCTTGAGGATCATTAATTTTTTCAATATTCTTAAATACTTTTAGAAAGCCATGATTTACAATCTCACTCGATTTCTCAGGATCCCTCACATGATACATCATTAAACTCATGGATTTAGAAAAATATTTTTTATACAAATACTCTTGTGCTCTCCTATCGTTTTTAGAACAATAAGAAACTAACTCTTGATCAGTATATGTTTTTTTCTTAAATAACATGAGGATAATTAATCCTAATTTAATTTAAATGAATTAAAATTCAAAACCAAATTGGATAGTATACCTCTGATAGGTATAATTATATTCTTGAATATATTTATTATCTTCCCAACTATAATCCTTAATATATTTAGCTTTTTGCAATTGATATCCTAAAGCAATTGTCGTTGCAAAATTTTCATTCTTTTTAAATTTCCATCCAATATTTGGTCTAAAATAAATTCCATTTGGTTTATTGTCCCAATCTAAATTTTCCGTTTTTACTTTAAAACCATACCCAAATTCAACATTATAAAAGGGTCTTATTTTCCAATTAGTAAATTCACCTCTAATGTCTGCATATACAGGAATAAAAACTAAAGGTTTTTCTTTAAAATCATAAAATTCAAAACCAATTCCTCCTCCAAAATTTGCATATTTTTTCCATTTATATCCAAGGGCATACCTAAAGCCTAAACCACCACTTACAGTTTCTGATTCATCACTTAAATTTCCAATATTATATCCAAAAGAAATTTGATTATAATATTTTTGTTGAAAATTTAATTTTTCTGCAGTTTCTTGACCATAAAGAAATTGATATACCATAGATAAAATAAAAACTAATATTATTTTTTTCATTTTTTTGTTTTTAAAAGATCGGGACATAATATTTATGTCCCGAAAAATGATCAAACTTTACTGAATTTACTTTTCTACTAAAATACTACTGAGTTCTTTTATATTTTGAGGATCTGAAGTATCAAACTGATAGAATCCATCTTTACCAATAACTAAAATATGATTTTCATTTAATGCAATGACATCATATGCATCTAAATCATTTATTTCACCTGTTTGATAAATATTGTTTGAATCTTCTGCATTTAATATTTTAATGCCATAAGCTCCTTCACATATAAATAATTTATGACTAGATGTTATTGATAATCCATGAGGATTATCCATGGCATAGGTTTTAATTAATTGCGGATTATTTAACTGAGAAATATCTACAACATCCAATTGATTTTCAAAACCATCACATTCTATATGTCCATTTCTCAAGGTGACAAAAGCCCTATTACCTGATACATAAACGGGATCACATGCTCTGGCATGTTCAAACTTTGATTCCTCGAAAGGGTTTTCTGGATTAGAGTTATTAAAAATATACATGCCATCAGAAGCACCGATAAATAAATTATTTTCATACGGAAAAATCGTTTCAATAGCCCAACCTACATGAACTTCATTTTTATGAACTGGGCAATTATTTGTAGATATATCGAATACATCCATATTATAGTCATCAAGAGTATATAAATAATTTTGATACAAGCCAAAACGAGCCATTGAGCCAGCAATGGTTATTCCGTTATTAGTACCCGTTACATTGACTAATTCACCTGAAGAAGCATTTTGATCAACAAAAACGCCATCTTCTGATTGGAATACATCAATTTGGTAACCGTAATGGTAGCAATCTATTTCTTCTGTTGTTTCTGTTCTTTGGTAATGAGAAATATAACCATTACTAGGATCGAAATGAACATTAAAAACATTTTCAGTTCTTTTCTCCAAAACAGGTCCTAGAATATTACTAATATTAATAGATAATAAATCCATATAATTATCAGCATATAATATATTGTTTTTAACGGCTATATCTCTGTTTCCAGGTATTGGAATAAAAGCAATATTTTGAGGATTAGAAGGATCAGCATTATCAATGACATGGATACCTTCTCTTAATTCATTGATTAAGACATAATTATTATAAAAATAAATCTTACCTGTGTTCTTTAACGATTTAGGCAATTCTGCTTTGATGTCAATTCGAATTTGATCAACAGGTATAAATACTGGCTCATACAAAGTATAAGTCATTTTATTCTGACATTTGTCTTCAATACAGCTTTGTAGTAATATGGTACAACAAGCCAAAACACCAACTACATATATTATACTCTTTTTCATTTTTACTTTTTCTATTATTAAAAAGGGAATGCATCCTTACATCAATAAGGACAGCATATAAAACTAAAAAGGTTGGGTATAAAATTATTTTTTTGTTGGAATATCAAAAGTAGCACCATCATAGCCTAAAAAACTATTTGGAAAAATAGATTTTGCTTCTAAAAGATGTGCTTCTAAATTTTCATATCGAGCCGAATAATGTCCGATAACCAAACGGCCTACATTCGCTTTTTTAGCAATAGTTGCAGCTTCGATTGTAGTAGAATGATTGGTTTTGTCTGCCTTCTCTTTATCTTCTTGTAAGAAAGTAGCTTCATGATATAACACATCAACACCTTGAATCAATGGAATAATTTTTTCATCAAAAGCTGTATCCGTACAAAAGGCGAAAGATCTTGGTGAACTGGAAGCCTCCGTTAAATCATTATTTAAAATGATTTCACCTTCAGGACTCGTCCAATTTGCACCATCTTTAATCGCGGGAATATCACTGAAAGGAATCGAAAACTCAGTCATTTTTTCTCGCAACATCTTCCGAGGTAGTTGTTTTTCTTTGAACAAGTAACCATTACATGAAATGCCATGTGAAAGTGGAATCGTTTCTACAGTTAGTTTATCATTTTCAAATACTAATTGAGATTTAGTTGTATCTAATTCATGGTAAATAATTTCAAAAGGGGGTCCTTTTTCAGCATTGGGAAATAAACCATCAATCATTTTCTTTAATCCAGGGGGAGAATAAATATGAAGCGGTGCCTCTCTATAATTCATTCCAAAAGAAGTCAATAATCCAGGTAAGCCAAAAATATGATCACCATGCAAATGACTAATAAAAACATGATTAATCTTCCCTCGTTTAACTCGATAACGGGACAATCTCATTTGAGTTCCTTCACCTGCATCTAATAAAAACAACTGCTCACGTACATTCAGTACTTGAGCAGTTGGATATCTATCTTTAAATGGCATGGCTCCACTGGAACCAAGTATTGTTAATTCAAATTTCATTTAATCTTCGTCACCATCCATATTCAATTCTTTCTCTATTTCATCCATGAATATATAATCCACAGATTCTTCAAGTGTAGGAATGATCGTTAATACAGTTTCTAATCTAGAAATTTCAATTAATTTTTTCACGTGTGGGTGAGTTGCCCCTGTTAAAACAAAAGAACCAATATCTTTCCACAACCGATTAGCAGTTAAAATAGCACTTAAACCAGAAGAATCAACATATTTTACCTCACTTAGATCTAAAATAAAATTAGGAGTACCTTCATTTCTTAGGATTACAAATTCAGACTTCACATTCGGTGCAACAAGAGAATTTAAGTTTTCATCTTGCAACGTCATCACTGTATATTTTTCCTGTTTGTTAACGGAAAACTTCATTTATTTTCAATTTTTACTGTAAAATCTTAAAGAAATTCTTTAAGACGTCTAAGGTATATAATATTAATTTATTGTGCAAATAATGCGGGATCATTCGTTGTCACATAAAAAATCATAATACGAAAAGTTTCTTATTGAATTGAACTAAATTATTTTTAAATCGTATATATTTATTCAGGATCACATTTAAATTTGCTTTGATTGTTAAAACATATGTAAATTTGTCTGAATAATATACTTGGCATTATTTTATTAGTATTTAATGTGTATTAAATGTTTCTTTGGCTATATTTCCTAAGAAATAATTAAAATCCTATTTTTTTAGCACGATTTTCTATTTTAAATCGTTTATAAGAAGACAATATAATAAGTTAGATAAATGAAGAAATTTTCACCAAAAGTAAAAGAAGTTATATCAAGGAGTAGAGATGAAGCTTTACGACTAGGACATGACTACATTGGTACGGAACACTTATTACTAGGCATCACTTCCCGAACAGATAGCTTACCTTGCAAAGTAATGGATTCTTTAGAAGTAAGTTCAGAAGAACTTAGACAGTTAGTTGAAGAATCTGTTTTTAGACGTAGATTACCAAAGGCTAGAGTTAATGTAGGAGAATTACCTTTAGATAAGCATGCTGCTAGAGTCATTAAAGTAGCATTCTTAGAAGCAAGAAGAATGAAAAGTGAGGCAATAGGTCCCGAACATTTAGTTTTATCTATATTAAAAGATAAAGACAATAGAGCATCTAAAATATTACAAGAATTTGATGTCGATTATGAAGCATTCCGTTCTGAATTAGATTTCTTTGTTCATGGCAATGTAGATTATAACATGCCTAATATTACAAATGATACTCCAGAAGAAGATCCAGAAGAATCTTTTGAAGAAGACAGAGGTTTCAACCAACCCCGTAAAGGTGCTTCAAAATCAAGGACTCCTGTTTTAGATAATTTTGGAAGAGATATTACGAAACTAGCAGATGAAGGAAAATTAGATCCGATCATTGGAAGAGAAAATGAAATAGAGCGCGTATCTCAGATTTTAAGTCGTCGGAAAAAGAACAATCCAATATTAATTGGAGAACCTGGAGTAGGTAAAACTGCTATCGCCGAAGGTTTAGCTTTGAGAATTAATAAAAGAAAAGTTTCTCGAACTTTATTCAATAAAAGAATTGTCATGTTAGACTTAGCTGCATTAGTTGCAGGGACTAAATATAGAGGACAATTTGAAGAAAGAATGAAAGCGATCATGAATGAATTGGAAAAATCGAGAGATGTTATCCTTTTCATTGATGAAATACATACGATTGTTGGAGCAGGTGGAGCAACTGGTTCTTTAGATGCTTCTAATATTTTCAAACCAGCTCTAGCCAGAGGTGAATTACAATGTATTGGTGCTTCTACTCTAGATGAATATAGACAGTATATAGAGAAAGATGGGGCCTTAGATCGTAGATTCCAAAAGGTTATCGTAGATCCTCCTTCAACAGAAGAAGCCATTCATATCTTACAAAATATTACACCAAAGTATGAAGAATTTCATCATGTAAAATATGATGATGAAGCCATTATTGCTTGTGTAAAATTAAGTGATCGATACATTAGTGATCGTTTCCTTCCTGATAAAGCTATTGATGTTTTAGATGAAGCAGGAGCTAGAGTTCACTTAAAAAATATTCATGTTCCTAAGCACATTGTTGAGTTAGAGGAGAAGATCGAGTTGTTGAAAGAAAAGAAAAACAATGCAGTTAAAAATCAACAGTATGAAAAAGCTGCTGATCTGAGAGATCATGAATCTAAATTACACCGCCAACTAGAATTTGCAAAACAAGAATGGGAAGAACAATCCAAAACGGAGCGTTATCCTGTTACCGAAGAAGATATTGCAGAGGTTGTTGCCATGATGACAAATATTCCAGTGAAAAAAGTTGCTCAATCTGAGAGTAACAAACTGGTTAAAATGTCAGATGATTTAGGTGGAGCTGTGATTGGTCAAGATGAAGCGATCAAAAAAGTTACTCGGGCGATCCAAAGAAATAGAATAGGATTAAAAGATCCTTCTAAGCCAATAGGTTCTTTTGTTTTCCTAGGACCAACTGGTGTAGGTAAAACAGAATTAGCAAAAGCATTGGCTAAATATATTTTCGACTCAGAAGATGCCTTAATCCGTATTGACATGAGTGAATACATGGAGAAATTTGCAATCAGTCGATTGATTGGAGCGCCTCCAGGATATGTGGGCTATGAAGAAGGAGGTCAATTAACAGAAAAAGTAAGACGTAAGCCTTATTCTGTTATCCTTCTAGATGAAATAGAAAAAGCACATCCAGATGTATGGAATGTTTTATTACAGGTATTAGATGATGGTCAATTAACAGATGGTTTAGGTAGAAAAGTGAATTTCAAAAATACCATGATCATCATGACTTCTAATATTGGAATTAGAGCATTACAAGATTTCGGACAAGGAGTTGGATTTAATACGGCTTCTCGTCAAGAAAGTTCGAAAGATGATGCTAACCGAATGATTCAAAATGCATTAAAAAGTACATTCTCTCCTGAATTCTTAAATAGAATTGATGATGTAATTGTATTCAATAGCTTGAACCAGGAAGATATCTTTAAAATTATTGATATTACTTTGGGTGATTTATTCAAGCGATTAAATGAAATGGGCTTTGAGTTAAAATTATCGGAAGAAGCTAAAAAGTTTGTTGCTGAAAAAGGATATGATCCTAAATTTGGTGCTCGTCCTTTACATAGAGCCATTCAAAAATATTTAGAAGATCCTCTTGCGGAATTCATTTTGAATAATAATCCGAAAGAAGGAAGTAAATTTGAGGCAGTTATGAATAAAGAAAAGGATGGAATAGATATAAAAAAGAAGAAGAGTTCGGCTAAAATTTAGTCCATTATCTTCAAATAAATACACTTGCTGATTCATCGTAATGATGAATCAGCAATTTTTATTTAAAAAAGGTCTTTATTAATTGACTAAAAAGAACCATATTTGTCTTATTCTTAATAAATTGGAACTATTATGTACTTAATTACAGTTCATTTATTATAAATTGTTCATTAAATTAATTAAAATTTGGCTAAGAGATTCAAAAGAAACAATAACCGCAACCAACGTGAAAAACCTTTACACAGAGTAAATTTTTTCATCCGAGTACAAGAAGTAAGACTAGTAGGCGACAACATGGAAGAAATAAGTGAAGTTGCTGGCAGAAAAGTAGAAGCAGGTATTTTCAAAACACGTGATGTACATGAATGGGCTGAAAAAATGGGCCTAGATTTAGTAGAAATATCTCCTAAAGCCGATCCCCCAGTTTGCAGAATAATTGATTATAAAAAATTCCTTTATCAAAAGAAGAAAAAGGAAAAAGAGCTTAAAGCCAAAACAGCTAAGACGGTAATCAAGGAAATCAGATTTGGTCCAAATACAGATAAACATGATTTTGATTTCAAATTAAAACATGCAATCGCCTTTCTAGAAGATGGAAACAAAGTAAAAGCCTTTGTTCAATTTAGAGGACGTTCTATCGTTTTTAAAGAAAGAGGAGAATTATTACTTCTAAATTTCATTAAGGAATTAGAAGAAATTGCTTCTGCAGAATCTTTACCTCGTTTAGAAGGAAGAAGAATGTCTGTAGTACTACAACCAAAAAAGAAATCTAAGAAGTAAGAATAATAATTCTAACTTTTTTGATCATATAAAAAAGGGCTTCAAAAATTTGAAGCCCTTTTCTTTTATCGCTTTATTACATCTGGATTATTATCCATCAAATAATCTTTCACTTCTTTAATATGTGGATACAAAGGTCGATCCTCAATAATAACAGGAACAAGTTTTCGGATTGATTTATAAAATGTTTTCGTTTCAGATGAAAGTTTTTCTTCTGAAGAAGTATATTCTACCAATTGAACAATGGTCATACTTTGAATAGCCAAAACTTGGAAAGCATTCTCAATCACTGTAGCCGTCATTGAAGCAGAATTGGTACCCATACTTACAATATCCTGATTATCATTATTATTAGGAATACTATGAATATACATAGGATTCGAAAGCATTTGATTTTCAGCTGTAGTTGAAGTTGCGGTAAACTGCGCACCTTGCAAACCGTAATTAGTACCCAACACCCCAAGATTCGCAAATGGTGGGAATTTTCCATTTAATTTAGAATGCATGATAAAATTCAATTGACGTTCAGCTAACATAGTTAGCTTCGTAATTGCAATTCTTAATTTATCCATTTCTAAGGCTACATAATCTCCATGAAAATTACCACCATGATAAACATTCTGTGTTTCTACATCAATGATTGGATTATCATTTACAGAATTTAATTCTTGTTCTAAAATATTTAATGAATAAGAATAAGTATCCCAAATTGGTCCTAAGATCTGTGGCAAACATCGAATAGAATAATACTCCTGAACTTTATCTTCAAAAACACTTTCTTCTCTTTGTTTATTATATAAATGAGTTGCTCTTTTCTGTATCAATTGACTATCTACAAGGCAATCAGACAATGCATTAGCAATAGTCATTTGTCCTTTATGCAATTTAACTTGATTCAGTTCTTTGCTAAAATGATCATCATAAGAACCCATTAATTCAGTTAATAAGGAAGTGATGACTACAGACCAATTTAATAATTGATGACTTCTTGTCAAATTAATTAATCCAATACCCGTCATAGCAGAAGTACCATTCATCAAAGCTAGACCTTCTCTAAGGTGAACTTTCAAAGGTTCTAAACCAACTAAATCAAAAGCTGCTTTTCCTTGATGTACCTTTCCTCGATATTCAATTTCACCTTCGCCAATTAAAGCTAAAGCAAAATGTGATAATTGTACTAAATCTCCACTGGCTCCAACTCCACCATGAGCATATATTACGGGATATAATCCCTTATTGATAAATTCACAAATTAATTGAACCAAACTTACATGAACACCCGATTTAGCTTTTAATAAAGTATTTAATCGAGCAATCATTAAACTCTTTACTTGTAGATTGGATAAAGTGTTACCCGTTCCTGTAGCATGACTTCGAATCAAATTGTATTGTAATGCCAATAATTGGTCATCGGCAACTTTATACTGAGCCATTGGACCAAAACCAGTATTTATACCATAAATTACTTTCTTTTGAGCAAAATCTTTTAAGAAAAGGAAAGCATCTTCAACCTTTTTCAATACTGAAGAAGCAATTGTCAGCGTTTCCTCTTTGAATAATAAGGCTTCTACTTGTTCTGAAGTAAGATTTTGTTCCTGGATCGTTATCATTAAATTGGTTATCTTTTAAAGAGGGGCAAAGATAATTATATAATTTGTATATTGAATTAAGATATAAAACTTTATAGTTAAATCTATTGAAAAATACGCAATAGAACTATTGAAACAAGGTTAAAATCTTCATTTTTTCATACCTTTAGTATGAAATATTGTGCTATTTTGCGCAAAAAGCTTCTTTATGCAATAAAAAGAGCTTTAAAATTCTTAAATGAATCAAATGACTCATCATAAAACAGATGTATTAGTAATTGGGGCGGGACCATCTGGTGCAGTAGCTGCTGCTATTGCAGACAAAAAAGGATTAGATGTCCTTGTTGTTGAAAAGAAACATTTTCCTCGATTTGTAATAGGTGAAAGTCTACTTCCATCTTGTATGGAATCTTTGAAAGAAGCTGATTTTTTTGATGCATTACAAAAAGAAAAATTTCAACTAAAAATTGGAGCTCGGTTTATTAAAGGCGATAAAGAATGTTTATTTAAATTTTCTGAACAATTTACAAAGGGTTGGGAATGGACTTGGCAAGTTCCCCGTGAACGTTTTGATACCGTAATGACAGAACAACTCCAAGAAAGAGGAGTAGACATTTGGTTTGGTCATGGTGTAACGGATGTAAAATTTAATGGTTCTGATTCTTGTACTACCGTTGTTGATGATCAAGGAAATGAAAAATTCATTGATGCCAAATTCGTTATTGATGCTAGTGGATATGGTCGAGTCATACCTAAATTATTAGACTTAGTAGAACCTTCTAATTTCCCTGCTCGAAGATCATTCTTTACTAGAATCAAAGATATAAATCGTCCAGAATCTCTAGAAGGAAGACAAGCTACTTTTGTGGTATTAGAACGGGAAGTATGGATGTGGGTCATCCCTTTTTCCAATGGAATTACTTCTGTAGGTTTTGTAGGAGATGAAGAATATTTCCTAGGAAAAGATGAAGCAGCTATGCGCCAAATGATTGAAAATGTTCCTCAAATGGCTGAACGATTTAGAGGTCAAGAACATGTAATGCCATGTCAAACTATAAGAGGATTTGCTAGTGGTGTGAAAAAATTATACGGAGATGGTTTTGCATTAGCAGGTAATAGTGCCGAATTTTTAGATCCCATATTCTCTTCTGGTGTTGCTTTAGGAATACTTACTGGACACCGGGCAGCTGATTTAGCAGCTGCACAATTAAGTGGTGAAACTGTAGATTGGGAAACTGATTTTGCTGATCATATCAATCAAGGAGTGGATACTTTCCGTTCTTATGTCAAACATTGGTACAACGGATCCATGCGAGCGGCATTCTTCTCGCCTACTGAAATTAATCAAAAGATTAAAAACCAAATTTGTTCTGTATTGGCAGGATATGTATGGGATAAATCTAACCCTTATGTTGCGAAGCATGAAAAAGCAATGACCGTTTTAGAGAAAGTAATTCATATGTATTCATAAAATGATCCCTGATTCCAAAATTGATCCACGGTTTAAAGACTGGGGAGTTGCCGTACTTATTCCTACTTACAATAATGACTCTACACTTAAAGAGGTTGTTTCGGGTGTTCTTCAATATACAAATCAAATTATTGTATTAAATGATGGATCAACAGATCAGACAAAAACCATTTTAGAAGAATTTGAGGATAAAATACTCGTTCATTCATTTAATGAGAATCAAGGGAAGGGTGCTGCCTTAATGAAAGGCTTTGACCTTGCTTTAGAAAAAAACTATCAGTTTTTAATAACAATTGATTCAGATGGTCAACATTATCCAGATGATCTTCCTCAATTCTTAGATCAATTAGATCAGACACCGAATTCATTAATTGTAGGTGCTCGAAATATGGATCAAAATTCTGTTCCTGGAGGAAGTAGCTTTGGTAATAAATTCTCTAACTTTTGGTACAAACTAGAAACTGGAATAGATTTGCCAGATACTCAATCGGGATATAGATTATACCCTATCCAACTATTAAAAGACATTTCTTTTTTTACTGGTAAATATGAATTTGAAATTGAAATTCTAGTTAGAGCAGCTTGGAGAGATGTCAATGTAACCTATTGTCCCATTAAAGTATATTATCCTCCTCAAGATGAAAGAATCAGTCATTTTAGACCTTATAAAGATTTTGCTAGAATATCCGTTCTAAATACGTTTTTAGTCATTATTACTTTTCTATATATTAAACCTCGAAATCTGATTCGAGCGATTCAAAAAAAAAAATTAAAGGATCACGTTAAAGATTTTATAGAAAAATATCTTTTGCATGAATCTGAATCCAACTTTGTTAAAGCTTTATCTATTTCTTTAGGTATTTTTGTAGCCTTAAGTCCATTTTGGGGATTCCATTTAATCATAACTTTGTTCCTTGCACATATTTTTAAATTAAATAAGGTTATTTCTGGAGTTGCCAGCAATATTAGTATACCTCCTTTGATTCCATTTATTATTTTTGCAAGTTATAAATTAGGAAGTTGGGTTTCGCCATCTTCAATTGATTTAAAATTTGATTCTTCTATCAATGTTGAATTGATACATGAGAACTTTATGCAGTATGTTGTAGGAAGTTTTATGTTGGGTTTAATTGTATCCTCCATTTTAGGATTAATTACTTATGGTACATTGAGTATCTTTTATAAAAAAGGAAATATTAGAACTTCTCAATAATGAGTGAAATCTTTATTCATATTTACGAATATTTTAGCCAAAAGAAAAGCATGCTTTGGCTTTTCCTAGCTGTATTTTTGGCTTTAGGACTTGGATTGGCGTCTCAATTAAAATTGGAAGAAGATATTTCAAGAGTTATTCCTGCAGATCCTAAAGTAAAACGACTCAATAATGTTTTTCAAAACTCTAAATTTTCCGAAAAGATAATTGTCAACTTATCTTTATCGGATACTACAGCTGAAGCTGACCCTCAAAAGCTAAGTTTATTTGGTGATTCTCTGTACTATGCTCTAGAAGAACAATTATATCCTGAATTATTAAATGAAATCACTTTTCGTTTTGAGGATGATAAGATGATGGCGATGTATGATGTTTTTTATCAAAATCTTCCTTTATTTCTAGATCAAGACGATTATAAAAACATTGAAAAAACTTTAAATAGAAATGGTATTCAAGAAAAATTAAAGGGGAATTTAAAGACATTATTTTCTCCCGCTGGAATGATGTTTAAGAAATTTATTCTTAGAGATCCGCTTGGATTTACCCCTCTTGGATTAAAAAAATTAGAGTCTTTACAAATCGATGAGAATTTTGAATTGTATAATGGCTATATCGTTTCTAAAGATAAAAAGCATTTATTGCTTTTCATGAATGCTGCTTATCCCCCAAATGAAACCAATAAAAATACAATTTTAGTACAAAAAATCGAGCACATTATAGATAGTATAGGTTTAGCTCATCCAAAAGTACATGCTGAATATTTTGGTTCTGTGCCTGTTGCTGTTGGAAACGCTAATCAGATAAAAGCTGATATTCAATTAACAGTCACTATTGCAGTAGTTTGTTTAATCTTATTAATTAGTTTTTTCTTTAGAAGACCAAGTATTTTCTTTTTAATTGTTTTACCGATAGTTTTTGGTGGAATTGCTTCTTTGGCTGTTTTGTTTTTAATTCGAACACAAGTCTCTGCTATTGCATTAGGAATTGGTTCTGTACTACTGGGTATCGCTTTGGATTTTTCCTTTCATTTATTTACGCATTTTAGAAATCGACCTGATACCAAAGAAGTATTAAAAGATGTTTCTTTACCCATTATCATGTCTTGTTTAACAACTGCATCAGCATTTCTGTGCTTGATGTTTGTTCATTCTGAAGCCTTGTTTGATTTGGGTTTATTTGCTGCAATTAGTATTATAGGATCCGCTCTTTTTGCTTTAATTATTTTACCTCATTTTTTCAATCAAAAATCAGAAGCAAAATCATCTAATTTTTTAGATAAAATTGCCGCTTATTCTTTTGACAAAAACAAAGTTCTAAAAATTGCCATTTTTGCTATTACAATTGTTTCTCTTTTCACATTCAGATTTACAGGATTTGATAGTGATTTAAATAAAATGAATTTTGTCTCCCCAAAATTACAACAGGCAGAAAACAATCTTGATGCCATCAATGATTATAAATTAAAATCAGTTTTCTTAATCGCTAATGGAAAAGATTTAAATGAAGCGTTATACCATACAGAAAAAACAAGTCAAAAAGTTGCTGAATTAAAAGCAGAAGGAATCATTAAAAAATCTTCTGGGCTAAGCAATGTTTTATTGTCCAGAGAAAAACAAAATCAAAAAATAAAAGCTTGGGAAGATTTCTGGAACCCTGCTAGAAAAGATTCTATTATTAATTTTTTAAAAGAAGAGGGTCAGCCTTTAAAATTTAAAGAAAACACTTTTAAACAATTTTATTCTTTATTGGATCAGAAGTTCGAGTATATGGACGATGCTTCTACTGATAAAATTATAGAACTTTTTGCGAAAGACTTTATTACACAAAAAGAAGAAATGACGACAGTCATTACAACCCTAAAAGCCAAAAAAGAAGATAAAATAAAAATTTATGAAGGAATTGATGATTCTGACAATTTAATTGTTTTTGATCGTTCTTATTTATCAACACAATTTTTAGATATTCTCAAATCAGATTTTAATATTCTTGTTTGGTTATCTTTA
>JAHDFV010000362.1 GCA_020627985.1 Saprospiraceae bacterium | reverse complement strand
CTTTAGGGATTTAGGGTGTTTGTCCCTTTAGGGATTTAGGGTGTTAATTTGCGCGAGATTCAGCATAAAAGAAAAGCCCTCTCGATATCTATCGAAAGGGCTTCACAAAGTTCTCTAGTAAACCGTGTGTATAATATCTAGATCTTAATCTTAGAATAAGTTCTTCAACTTATTGATCGCATCTCCTGCATTACCAGGAATCATATTTGTAATTGCTCCTAAATCAAAAGCACTATCTTGCTCTTCTTTAGACTCAAATTTTTCTCTAATCGAGTTGATAAAATCAGGAGCAGTAGACGCAGCTTCTGCTTGAGCTTCTTCAGCATTCATTCCCTTCTGTTGGAAAATCTCACCTAATTTACCTTGTAATTCTTGGAAAATACCATTGTTAGCTACATCAGCACCACCTTTAGAGAATAAATCTTGTACTTGACTTAATCCACCTCCAGCTACTTTAGATTTTACTAAATCCATTAAAAAGTTTGAACCTTCGTTCGCAGCTTCATTGGTTTCATTTTGGCCTAGACTGTTGTTAAACATTCTTTCTCCTAATTGCTTTACAGCTAAATCTTTTAATTGATCAAACATTATTATGATGTTTTTAAATTATGAATAATATACTTTTATGACGCTTACTGTTAATCTCGTCACTTTAGACAAGAAATTTTAACATCATCTTATCAATTAACTATACGATTGAATAAATTGTTCAAAATAAATCTAATCTTATCATTTCAATTTGAATTAAGAATAACTGCAATTGTGTTGCACTATATAAAAATGTATTTTTACACTTCTATTTAAATTATTTTATGAAAAAATACATAATATTAATTCTACTTCCCATTCTTTCATTCCTTTATATTCCGACTGTTTTGGGGCAAAATGTAAAAGGAACAGTAGTTGACGAAAATATGGAAGTCCTTATCGGTGCAAATATCTATTGGATTGAAACGTCCATTGGTACTTCAACTGATGAAAATGGTGAATTTGAAGTCAATGGTGACGCAATAGAAGATAAAAGACTCATTGTAACTTATCTTGGTTTTGAGAATGACACAATACAAGTTTTTGGCGATGCGAATTATATGTTAGAAATGACATCTGAACAAACCTTAAATGAAGTTATTGTTCAAGGAAAGAAAACTGGGACTTTTATTTCTTCTAATGAAGCTATAAAAATGGAAGTAGTGAATGAAGTAGAATTAGGCAAAGCCGCTTGTTGTGATTTGGCTGGTTGTTTTAATACAAATGCTTCTGTTGAACCTGCAACAACCAATATTGTCACCAATTCTAAAGAACTAAAAATACTAGGTTTAAGTGGTATTTATAATCAATTACTACTAGATGGTTTTCCTTTAATTCAAGGATTATCTTATACTTATGGCGTTTCTTCTGTCCCAGGTCCTTTTGTCAAAAATATATTTATTGCCAAAGGCGCTAATTCAGTCATACAAGGAACGGAAAGCATCAGTGGTCAAATCAATGTAATTCTACAACAACCCGTAGATGCTCCTCCTTTATATGTGAATCTATTCATGAATACATTTTGGGAAAAGCAATTCAATGTATATTCAGCTCAAACAAAAGGAAAGTTTTCGAATTTAATTGGAGGGCATATGGTTTTGCCTGCTTCTAAACACGATATTAATGATGATACATTTTTGGATCTACCTCAATTAACTCGATACGAATTATTAGATAAATGGAAATGGGGGAACGCTACAGAAAATGGTTGGTTTAACCGAGGAGGTATTCGTTGGACTAAAGAAAAAAGAACAGGAGGGCAAAAAGATTTCAACGCCAAAGAAGATTTAGGTTCTAGTACAATTTATGGACAACATGTAGAATATGATCAATTCGATCTTTGGAAAAAAACTTCTTATCGTTTTGATGAATTTAACGCCACTGCTCTTATACTATCAGGTCAATATCACCAACAAGATGCTTGGTATGGTGAAACAGTCTATGAAGGAAAACAACAATTATTTAATGCTGTACTTCAACATGAATTCATTTATAAAAATGGATCAAATCTTAGAGCAGGCACCAGTTTTAAATTTTTAAATATTGATGAAAATATTTCATTCACAAGTAATCCATTAAATAAAACGTTTGACGGAGATTATAATACCCGTGAAATCATTCCTGGTGCTTTTGCAGAGAATACTTTGTTTTTCCTTGAAGATAAAATGACTTGGATGATTGGTTTAAGAGCCGATCATTTAAATCAATTCGGTTGGATAATTTCTCCTCGTAGTTTATTAAAATATACACCAAAAGATAAAACAGATATTCGTCTTTCTGTTGGTTATGGTTGGCATAATCCAAAACCTTTTTCTGAACAATCAAGAGTATTATCTTCTCAAAGAGATATTCATTTTCACGGAATACTTGAGCCAGATAAAGCTTGGAATTATGGAATTAACATTACCCAGAAATTCGAGAAAAATAATGTCATTGGTACATTTACTACTGATTTTTATCAAACTCGTTTTCAAAATCATGTCATGGCGCATTATCATTCTGCTCATGATGCACTTGTATTTGAAAACAATAAAAAGCCAGCAGTAGGCAATGGTTTTCAAACCGAAATTACTTTAGACTTATGGGATTGGGTCACCTTTAAAACGGCTTATAATTATTTAGATATTCAACATACAGATTTAGAAGGACAAAAAGGTACTTTAGATTTTATAACGAAACATAAAATATTAAATTCTTTGTCCGTTGCTCCAAAGGGTAAAGATTGGCATTTTGATGTCTCTACACAATGGTATGGTAAAAAGAAATTACCTGATACTGATTTTTATCCCGATGAATTTCAACAAAGAGATTATTCAGATCCATATGCCATGTTGAATGCACAATTCACCTACAAATGGAAATCATTTGAATGGTATACAGGCTGTGAAAACATTTTAGGTTTCGTACAAAAAGATCCAATTATTTCTGCTGAAAATCCATTCAATCCTTATTTTGATACTTCTTTTGCCTGGGGTCCTACTAGAGGAAGAGAAGGATATTTAGGTGTACGATATATATTTGAGGGAAAGAAAAAAGATGAAGAGTAAAGTAAATTTTCCTTTTCGAATTTTAGTCTTTGCAATCTTTATTGCTTTAATTATTCCCACTTCTATCCAAGACGGTATGTTTATGGATGGTTTAATTTATGCTTGTGTTTCACATAATCTTTCTCAAGGAATTGGCAGTCCTTTTTTTTTAAAATTCTCTGAAACATACTGGCCACTTTATAGTGAACAACTCCCTTTATTCTTTTGGATTCAATCTTTCTTTTTTAAAGTATTGGGAAGTAGTATTTATACCGAAAGAATCTTTTCTTTATTCTTCGCTTTAGTTACGGGATTTAATATTTCGCTCATTTGGAAATTAATATTTAAAGACGATCATTCTAAAAAGAATATAGAATGGCTTCCTATTTTATTTTGGATCATTATTCCTGTTTCTTTTTGGACATTTACACATAATGTACAGGAAGTATTAATGTCAGTTTTTGGTACTGCAACGATCTATTTTATATTAAAAGGGATTTTAGAAGAAACATTTAAAATAGGTAACATAATCCTAGGAGGTATTTCTTTATTTCTTTGTAGTTTTTGCAAAGGATTTCAAGGATTATTTCCTCTAGTTAGTATTATTATTTATTTCATTACCCTCA
>JAHDFV010000361.1:2387-3689 GCA_020627985.1 Saprospiraceae bacterium | reverse complement strand
TTGACAATTTGACACCAGGAGATTATTTTGTTCAAGTTTTACCTGATAACTTTTTAGGGGGTAGTTCTTTAGATGGAATGTGTAATAGTACAGGTTTAGTTACATCAAATTCTGATACTAACGAGGAAGATCACGGTACAGACACTCAGCAAGCTGGTCAATTCGGAGTAATAAGTACAATTATAACGCTTACAGAAAACGGAGAACCTATTAATGATGGTGATACAAACAACAATTCAAATCTAACAATTGATTTTGGTTTCTTTCCTCCCCCATCTGTTATGAAAATAGGTAATATTGTTTTTGAGGACAAAAATAATAATAGTTTTAAAGATGCAAGTGAAGTTGGAATCCAAGGAGTTTCTGTTGAATTATATAGAGATATAGATGGAGATGAAATGTTCGATATTACAAAAGATACTTATATAAGTACAGAAATAACTGATGCATCAGGAATTTATGGTTTTAATAATCTTCCTCCAGGAAAATACTTCGTCAACATTCCTTCTTCCAATTGGTCTGGTCCATTAAACGGAATGCTTAATTCTACAGCTTTTGGTGGTAATGATTTTGATTTTGATAATGATGATGCAGGAGTTGAAGAAATGCATTATGATGAAATGAACTTAGGTGTTGCATCGTCCGTGCTCACTTTAGAATACAATGCTGAACCTGATGTTGCACAAGACGGAGACGATAAGAATGGTAATATGACAGTTGATTTTGGATTTTATTATGAAGTAAAAATAGGTAATCTTGTATGGAAAGATGATAATAATGATGGAATCAAAGATATTAATGAAATGCCTATTGGAAATGTAAAAGTTGATTTATTTGTAGATTCTGATCAAGATGGATTATTTGATAAAAATAATGACGCTTTCTATTGGAGTACATTTACTGATAATATTACAGGTGAATATTTATTTGATCGATTAGGAGATGATGATTATTTTATTAGAATCTCGCCAACTAATTTTGGCGAAAATAAACCCTTAGAAGAATTGATGACTTCTGTTGTAAATGTAAATGGAAATAGTGATTCAAATGATAGAAATCATGGTGTTGAATTTGAAAATCATCAAATTGAAGGTATAAAATCTACTATTATAACATTAATTCATGGTTCAGAACCAGATAATCCATTTGATGGAGATGATAATAATGGCAACCAAACTGTAGATTTTGGTTTCACAACATCTTTCATATGTGGTAAAGCTTGGTTTGATGATAATGAAAACGGACTGTTTGATGGTTCCGACACAAATTTAGAAGGTGTCACAGTTTATTTACTAGAAGATG
>JAHDFV010000361.1:0-2373 GCA_020627985.1 Saprospiraceae bacterium | reverse complement strand
ATTAGATTTAAGAACTACTGCATTAGATGGATCTTATTCATTTTCTGTTCCAACAGGTTCATACATCATTTCATTTGATGAAACAACCAATGTAAATGGTGTTACATTTGGATCTCCCACTATCGTAAATTCTTCTGGTCTATCCTTAACTGATTTACAGGATAGTGATATTGATCCAAACAGTAAGCAGACTACAACTTTTGCATTTAGTATTGGAAATACAGGTTGCAATATAGATGCTGGGTTTAAATTAAGTATTCTTCCAGTTGAATTACTTTATTTTAAAGGAGACCAAGATAATTGTGATGCTCAATTGGAATGGCTTACAGCATCAGAAACAAACAATTCACACTTTTTTATTGAAAGAAGTTTTGATGGTGTAAGATTTGATCTTATCGATAAAATAGATGGACAAGGAAGTACTGTATATGAAACAAAATATTCATATGTTGATAAAAACCCTATGGTTGAAAAAGTTTATTATAGATTAAAGCAAGTTGATTTTGATGGCACTTATGCTTATTCTAATACGGTTTCTATTTCAATTAACAATGATTGCCTCTCTTCTATTAAAACCATCAATGTTTTACCAAATCCCACTAATGGAAGGTTTTCTGTCAATATCAATGTAAATGAGTTAACTGAAAATGCACAAATAAATATTACCAATATTTTAGGTCAAATCATTGATTCTAAATCCTCTAATTTAATTGAAGGAAATAACATTTTCGATTACGATGTTAAAAACCATCCTACAGGGACTTATTTCGTTTCTGTGATAATTAATGGCGTAGAAATAAAAACTGTTAAAATGATCAAAGGAGATTAATTTATAGATAATTTCTCTATAGCCCTTTCGTTTAAAAACGGAAGGGCTATTTTTATTTAGATCATTTAATTTGATAACTTTACCAAAAGTTAAAATCAAATTCTATGAGTACTCTACTTTATGAAAAAATAAATGGCATTGCTAAAATAACGTTAAATCGTCCTAAAGCATTTAATAGTTTTAATCGAGAAATGGCATTAGCATGTCAACATGCCTTAGACCAAGCAGCTAATGATCCTGAAGTTCGATCTATTTATTTAACAGGGAGTGGAAAAGCTTTTTGTGCTGGACAAGATTTAAAAGAAGTTACTTCTAAAGAATTAAATCCAGGTTTTAAAAGAATTTTAGAAGAACATTATAATCCTATTATTTCTAAAATTAGAAATATAGAAAAACCAGTAGTTGGAGCAGTAAATGGCGTAGCAGCTGGAGCAGGAGCGAACATTGCATTAGCTTGCGATATTGTAGTTGCAGCTGAACATGTTTCTTTTATTCAAGCCTTCAGTTTAATTGGTTTAGTGCCCGATAGTGGAGGAACATTTATATTACCCCGTCTAATTGGTTATCAAAAAGCAATGGCTTTGGCTATGTTAGGAGATAAAGTAAAAGCCGATGAAGCAGAAAGACTCGGAATGATTTATAAAGTGTTCCCTTCTGATTCATTTGAAGAATCTTCTTGGAAATTAGCAGAAAAATTAGCGAAAATGCCAACACAAGGCCTAGCTTACACAAAATTCTTATTTAATCAATCTTTGAATAATACACTGGAAGAACAATTGGCTTTAGAAGGTATTTATCAAATTAAAGCTAGTGAAACAGAAGATTATCAAGAAGGGGTAGCTGCTTTCATTGAAAAAAGAAAACCTAGTTTTAGCGGTAAATAATATATTTATGAAAACAAGAAATTATTTTTTCATCGTGTTTTCTATTTTACTAATGATGACTTCATGTCAGAATACTAAAAGTAATGAAATGAAGAATAAAGTAGAATATCAAAAAGATAGTCAAGGAAAATTCATTGTGAATGCCCCGATAGTTACAAAGAATTTTATGAAAAAAAATAATACGCCAACTGGAATAAAAGAATATTATGTTCAACAATCTATTCAGGATTATTTTATAAAGTTTTGTGAAAGTAAAATCAAAAAAGAAGATTTAATTCAACATCTTTCGAAAATAGAACGTGTAATTAAAACTGCAAAAATTGAAATTGAAATTTTAGATGGAGAATGGGACATCTGTGATGGAAATAAAGATCAACAAAGTAGAATGGGTAAATATGTTATTATTCATAGAATTATTAAAGAATAAATAGTATTAATTAAATAATATGAACGTAGGAATAATTGGAGCAGGAGCAATGGGTAGTGGAATTGCACAAGTAGCTGCACAGAATGGAAATCAAGTACAAGTTTTTGATACTAGAAAAGAAGCATTGACACTTGCAGATCAAAAACTAAGAAAAACCTTAGATAAATTAATTGCAAAAGGAAAATTTACACAAGAACAATCTGAATCTATTCTTAAAAATATAACTTACATTC
>JAHDFV010000360.1 GCA_020627985.1 Saprospiraceae bacterium | reverse complement strand
AAATATCTCTCTTTTATTATTTTATTATGGTGAATTTCGTGCCCCATAAGTATACAAGATATAGCTAAAGGAGTTAAAGGACTGCCATTCGCATTGCCAATGATTTGCCACATGTGAGGTTGAAAATTTTTAAATAATGTAATTGTACTATTTCTTACTTGAGTGTAATCTTCAAGTATGGAAGACAATGGGATTTGATCTGCATAAGATTCAGGTACGAAATCATTTTGATCATATCCTAGTAATGCACTTGTATCTTTTCGAGCAATGCGTAAAGCTCTATAACAAAATATTCTCTCATTATCAATGACATGTTGAATCACTTCTTTAATTGACCATTTATTGGGTGCATATTTGTACAACGATTTTTCTTCAGAAATAGAATTATAGAATGTTAAAAAATCCTCTTTTCCTTTTTTTAATCCTTCAATAATATCAATATCAGGAGCCAAAGAAATATAGGGTTGATAATAGGAATTGTATTCAATAGCTTGTAAATCAGATGGCTTCATAATTTTATTTTATGCATTGATATATAATAAATTTCTTGTTCTCTTTTAAAATCAAAACCTTTTTGAAGTATTGATCTAAATGTACTTTATAATTTAGATGTTTATTTGCTACGATCTGCAAATTTCCTCCTTCCTTCAAACATCTAAAAGATTCTTTAAAAAGTTGAAGCGGAATATTAATATTAATCTCATATTCAAAATGAAATGGAGGATTCGTTACAATAACATCAAAAGAATTATCTTCAAAAATTGATAAATCATGTTTGAAATGTGTTTTTATCTGATGATTTTTTAAATTAATTTTACAAGATTCAATTGCTAAATATGCATCATCTAATAGATGCATTTCAATTGTAGGATCTTTGACTAATATTTGATGGGCAATTATTCCATTTCCAGCAGCCAGATCCAAAATTTTATTGTCATTTTCTTTAATTTGAAGATGATCTAAGAAAAATTGAGTCGCAAAATCTATATGTTTTGAAGAAAAAACGCCAAGATATTGTTGGTAGCTAAAATTATGATATTCAATAGTATTTATTAATTCTCTTTGGTTTACATTTTTTCTTTTTCCTTTTAAAAGAATTAGACGTGCTTTCTTTTTTGCTTTAGATTGCTCAACAAATTCAAAATATTCTCCGCAAATCTTCAGCAAGTTTGGGCTAAAATATTTTGTCATAAATCCACAATAAACCTCAATATCTTCTTCTGAATTTTGGTAAATGTGATTCAGGAAATATCGAAATAATTCCAATGATTTTGGAATTTTAATTAAAGCAACAGAAAATTTCTTTGATATTTCCTGATTAGGATATATGAAAGAATCATCTTTCCATTCTATTGAGTTAGAAATAATATTTTTAAGAATCGATGATTTTTGACTCGATTGAGTGATAAAAACTAAGGGGCTAGCCTGACAATTATTTATTGATAAATATCCGAATCGATCATTATATATACATAAATTATCTTCAGGTTTATTATAGCCTTTAACTTGCTGTTTCAATAATTCATCAGCGGCATTCCAAGCTTTTAAGGATTTATCATTGGATAAATCATATCTTTTTATATTATATGAATGTGTATTAATTCGCATTAATCCATATAAAGGGGTTTATCTAACTTTTTAGATATAATAAATGCAGCATTAACCAATCCAACATGAGAATATAACTGAGGGAAATTACCCCATTGTGATCCTGATTTCTCGTGGATATCTTCACTCAATAAACCCAGATGATTTGTACCTTTTTCTAAAAGGGTTTCAAAAATTTGGATAGCTTCATCTAACCGATCCATTCGAGCTAATGCTTCTACATACCAAAAAGCACAAATGACAAATGTAGATTCAGGTTTACCAAAATCATCTTCATGTACATATCTATAAAACAATCCACTTTCTGTTCTCAAAGCTTCTTCGAGCACTTTTATGTGTTTTTTTGCTTTTTCACTTTTAGCATCCAAATAACCCATATTGATTAATTGAAGTAAACTCGCATCCAAATTAGGTACACCAGCTGCTTGGGTATAGACCCCTTTTTCTTCATCATAGCATTTTTCGATCATTTCAGCAGCTTCCTCAATAAGTTGTTCTGCTAATTGTTGCATATCCTTGTTACCCAATTGTTTTGCAATCTTAACGGCAGCTTGACTACCTGCCCAATGAAAAAGAAAAGTATAACAATGCAATTGAGACGTTCCTCTAAATTCCCATAAACCATTATCTGGTTCTTCCATCGTTTCTTCAATCATTCTCAAGCAATGCATGACTAAATCCTCAAGTCCTGATTGATCATTACTCAACAATCTTTTATCTACAAATAAAGGCAATAATGTAACGAGAACTTGACCATAAACATCGTTTTGGATATGTTCATATGCTTGATTTCCAAGGCGTACAGGTCGCTCTCCACGATAACCTTTCAAGGGTAAGATTTTTTCAATAGGATCTCCAGTAATGGCTATTTTAAATAAGGGTCGAATTCTACCTTGTTCATTTAAAGCAATATTTTGAATATAACCAGCATATTCTTCTAAAATCTTAAAATGGCTTAAGTCATTTAAAGCTTTAAGCGTGTAATGAGCATCCCGAATCCAACAATATCGATAATCCCAATTTCTAGTACTCCCTGGATATTCAGGTAAACTAGTTGTAGAAGCAGCTATAATAGCTCCTGTATCTTGGTATTGATGCAATTTTAAAGTTAATGCAGAACGTATAACTGCATTCTGATGAAATTTCTCTGTAGAGGTATTCATGACCCAAGTTCTCCAATAATCTATCGTTTTATCCAAGAATTTTTCAGCAGTAGATTCTAATGGACCTTCTAATGGAATACCATAAGTAAGCACTAAATACTTCGTTTCATTTAATACAAAAGGTTGTTCAGTATCAATAAAATTTAAAGGAATATTCGTACTTAATCTGACTTCCTGTTTCAATCCCTCAAAACGGATATGAGAACTACCAAAAACTTTCTTAGGAATTACTTCTCCATAATTGCCTCTAGGATTACATGAAACAACAATTCTAGGATTACCTGAAATAGGAACTACTTTTCTAAAAAGCATCAAAGGCTTGAACATACGTTCTTTGTTCACAAAACGAGGGATATAATCAATAACCTTGTACGAACCGTCCTCACAATGAAAAGTTGTTTCTAATATATTAGTATTATATACATAGGCTTGATCAGATTTATAGGTATCCCATTCTGGTTGAATAGAAAAATTACCTCCTTTTTCATCATCCAATAAAGTACCAAAAATGAAGCTACTATCAAACTTAGGCCAGCACATCCAACCTACATTTGCTGACTTATCAATTAAAGCTAAGAAAGCACAATTGCCGATTACACCATAATTGTATTTGTGTTGTTCCATCACAATTCTTATTTTAAATGTACATTTGACAGCAAAATAGGAAATCCATGAGAATAGAAGGTTACATTGATCACCCAATTATGAAAATAACTGTTTTTAAAATGGAAAATAAGTATTCTGTTAAGTTTGAAACCAATCATTATGAACAAACATATAAAATTAAAACAGGAGATCTTATTCAAGATTTAGCAGGAATTAAAAAATGGGTAGATCTAGAAATGCAAGAAAATGTATTGTCTCATTTTAATACGATGCATCAGATTTCTATGAAACAATTTTCGAAATTAGATCAAGA
>JAHDFV010000359.1 GCA_020627985.1 Saprospiraceae bacterium | reverse complement strand
TCTCCCGTTATTTTTATATAATTTTACATCCTTCTATCATAAACAATAAATACACATCATATTTTGGTTCAAAAATTACAACGTTCATTATTTATAATATCCTTCTTTTTTATTGCAAATAATGCCTTTGCCATAAATTGCACATCAGGTATTCAAAGTGATCCCGCAGTGAGTGCAGCACAATCTACCAATGTGGTTCATGTTATGAACACCACCATACTTCTAGGTCAATATACACAAGTAACCAATATTCAAATGAATGAGACCTATGTATTTGACATGATTGGGTTTGATGGTTGGATATCGGTAACGACAGAACCGAATGGAGGAACATTTTTAGCTGAAGGGCCCGATGCGGTTACTATAGTTGCCCCATCAAACGAAGATGTTTATGTTCATTACCTCTTAAGTTCTATTTGTAATGTTTCTTTAGAGAATTACCAAACGACAACGGTTCAATGTCTTTCTTGTCCTTTGGCCAATGATGATGCTTGTTCCGCCATTTTCGTTCCTAGCAATAATACAGTTGTTATGGCAACCACCACAGGAGCGACCTTAGAACCGAATGAAGAATCCATTACTCCACCATTGTCTGATGTTGGAAATTGTGAAGACTTTACTTGGTGTGATCCTCTCGGTTTGAATGCATCCGTTTGGTTTGTCTTTGCCGCTCCTAGTTCAGGGGCAGTAAAAATAGATCTTTGCGGATCAGATTACTATACTCAATTAGCTATTTATGAGGTAGGTAATTGTTCGGATTTTTCAACATTTAACTTAATTGGTGTTAATGAAAATACTCCTATTGCTTGTAGTGGGAATAATTTTCCGTCCGAAACGATAAAAGCTTGCCTTTCTCCAGGAAATTTATACTATATCCTTATAGATGAAAATGGAAATTCTAATGGAGGAGATTTAGAAATTAGAATTTCAGAAGAAGCAACAGTCACCAATGATTTAACCATTATCAGTACCGATATCAGTCCTCCTTCTTGTCCCGGAGGAAATGATGGTTCTGTTATTTTAAACTATGCTGGAACTCATTTCCCTTTCTCTTTAGTTTGGGGCAATGGAGCTACAGGAGATACCATCACCGGATTATCCGAAGGACAAAGCGTATCATATTTGCTTACTGATTTTTGTAACCATATGCTCTCTGGAGTGATTACCGTTCCGAATAGCAATATTGAGGTTATAAGTACTTCACCACAATTATCCTATCAGGGATGTGATGCAAATGTATCCTTGAATATTACAGGAGGGGAAGAGCCTTATGCTATAACATGGAGCCATGGAGCAACTGGAAGTTCTGAAATTTTACTCCCCGGTTCTTATGTTGTAACTATTACAGATCAATGTTCAAGCATGGGTATTGATACCATTTTTGTTGAACATATTTTAGCGAATGCTGGTCCTGATCAAATTTTGGGTTGTAATCCTATTCATTTAGGTGGAGATGCTCCAATCAACCCTAATTCTTATAGTACAATCACTTACTCTTTAGACCAAAACTTGCAAGAGGACGTTGCTTGTACAGGAAATGGTTTTATTAGTGAAAATAGTCGATATAGAATGTTCGATTTAGCGAATGATTTCGGTATCAATACTGCTTATCATTTAGATGAGGTTCAGGTAGGTATATTTAATAGTGTGCCCGGTTCGGGAAATTTAACCCAAACCATTCATATGAGATTACACGAAGTGGATCATGCCGATTTATCCATTGCTAACTTTACATTAGTAGATGAAGTTGAAATTGAAATTCCATTGGTTACGACACCAACTTTATGGAGTATCCCTATAGATTATACTATCAATTCAAATCAGAAAATTGCTATAGAATTTTGGAATCCAAGTGGAACTGCCCTTTCAAATGTATTATCTTTTGGAATGAATGGATCACCTACCTTAAATAATAACAATACATATCTATCATCTATTCCTTGTGGTATACCAGATCCCTTAACTTTGGATGAAATAGGCTACAGCCTTGAATTAGTAACCAATTTAGTACAATATTCTTCTAATTCTGAAAACTATACTTATGTATGGTCTCCTACTGCAGGTCTTGAAAGCCCAACTATTTCTCATCCGCAACTTACCTTATATACTCCAGGTACTTATACTTATACACTTCAGGTTATAGACGAATTTGGTTGTACAGAAGAAGATCAAGTAGAGGTAACTGTTCCCTTTTCCAGTACAGAGGTTTATGTAGATCATACCGCAAACGGATTAAATAATGGTAGCTCTTGGGCTAATGCTTTTACAAATCTCCAAGATGCTTTAGCCTTAGGAGACGATCATCTTATCCATATTGCTTCGGGAACATACAAACCTACTTCTGGCACTTCAAGAGGTATATCATTCGAACTATCTAGTAACCAAGTTTTATTAGGTGGATATCCTAATGGGGGGGGGACCCGATCTCCTTCCCAATACCCAACAAACCTTTCTGGTGAAATAGATAATATAGTAGGATATGATGGAAATTCTTATCATGTAATAAAAGCTCAAAATATTCTTTGTTCTACTTTGGATGGTATAATCATCCGACAAGGAAGTGCTGATGATTCGAATTCGTTTGGAAGAGCTAGAGGTGGAGGGATTTATATTGTAAATTCTGAAATTGACCTTAATAATATAAAGTTCCGATGGAACAAAGCTGTTTATGGAGCATGTATGTTTGCAACATTATCCTCTATTGTACATATAACAGATTGCGACATTAAATCTAATATTGCTGAATACGGCTCAGCTTTATATCATAGTAATGAAACGAGTATGTATATCAATCGTACTCGTATTTATAATAATAATGCTACTGTTCGTTGTGCCATAGAAATTAATAATTCACTCTATACTCAAATTACGAATTCTGTAATTGCCAATAATGCATCTACAAATGCCAATGCAATTGCTCTTATCGCTACAAATAGAGATCAAACTATTGATATTTATAATTCAACAATATTAGGTGAAACAAAAAATAAAAATCTAATTACGATGCAAGTGGGATACGGGGATCAATTGGATGTGAATTTACACAATTCTATTATTGCACATCAAAATTTAAATTTTGATAAGGCTTTTGTTTCCTTCAATAATAATATACTTAATTTATCAGTTAGTCATTGCTATGTACAAGGAAGTTCTCTTTCTGGTGCATCTGTTGCTATTAATAATTTATTTTCTGATTCTGCTGGTGATTTATTATTAAATTCGGATTATTCTGTTGATCCTTGTTCTCCTGTAGTAAATGCAGGAAACAATGATAATACTACTTTGTCATTAGATATAGATGGTCAAACGAGGATAATTGGAACTGTAGATATCGGAGCTTATGAAGCTCAAGAGGAATGTATTATTTTAAAAGAAACTTCAAACGTAAATGAATCTTCTTTAGAGAAAAAAGTAGAATTAAATGTTTTTCCTAATCCAACGGCTGGAATATTAATCATACAATCCAATGAGCAAGGAATAATTTCTCGATTATATAATATGCTCGGAAAAGAAATTCTAATTACAAAAGAGAAAGAATTAAATATTTCTAATCTGACTAAGGGAATGTATATTCTAAATATAGAATTAAATAATGGAGATATCTCTTCTCATAAAATCATCAAAAGATAAAAGCACATTTTAATTATTATGGAAACAATAATTACCCGAAGAGAAAAAAATTATCTCATTGCCCAACTCC
>JAHDFV010000358.1 GCA_020627985.1 Saprospiraceae bacterium | reverse complement strand
ACCATTGAATTTAGTATTTTTTAGGTTAATGTAACTTTAGAGGAGGACGAATGTCCTCCTTTATTGTTTCTAATATTCTCTCAACAGCCATATTCTATCGAAAATGTTATCCCCTTTTATTTAATAAATTTCCTTGAAAATTTATTAAATTTCTTTTCAAGCTTTAATTCAAATAAAATGAAAATTAATAACAATTTAATATTTAGTATTATTCTTCTATTTGTACATTCATTTATTTATGCAAATGGTTTTTATTTTGATATTAATTCATCTGCCCAAATCCTCAAAGATGCCAATTTAAATTTTGGTACTAGCTCCGATTTCACAATAGACTTAATGCTTAAAATTCCTTCGGATGAATCAAGTACTTATAATGTAACTTGTATTATTGGGGACAAAGATTTTTCTCAACATTTTAATTCAGGCTGGACTTTAGCCAGAAGAAACTCAGATCATAAATTAGTGATATCTATAGGAGATGGTACCAATGCTGTAGCTTTTGCTTCAACAGCTACGGTATATGATGATGAATGGCATCATATTGCTATCACATTTGATCGAGATGCTGATGTTTCACTTTATATAGATGGTCTTTTAGATAGTCAAGCTGATATGACATCATTAGGAAATATAAATAATAGCAACAACTTATTCTTAGGTAGAGATTCTGAAAATAACGGTAATTATAGATTAAGTAAGTTCCATATCGATGAGTTAAGAATTTGGAACGACATTCGTTTAGTCTCAGAAATAGTTGAGAACATGGGAGGAACAATGTCTTCTAGTTCAAATTTATTAGCTTCTTTTCCAATGAATGAATGTGGTCTTTCTTCAACTTCTGCTTCAACAATAAATGGATATCAAATCAATAATATCACAGGAATTTCCAACAATAATGCAACACATTCTAGTGAGTCAAATTATGTGTTGAGATTTAACCCCAATCATGATGCATTTATATCTAAAACAGCTAACCTTAATTTCGGTACAAATAATAATTTCACAGTTGAAGCTTTCATAAAAATTCCATCTTACATTGATGGAACATACAATGTAACTTGTCTTTTAGGAGATAAAGATTTTTCTCAACATCATAATAAAGGTTGGGCTATCGTTCGAAGAAATTCTGATAAAAGATTAGTTATATCTATTGGTGATGGAATTAATTCAGCAGTATATCAATCTAATACATTATTCTACGATGATACTTGGCATCATATCGCTGTTTCTTTTAATAGAACTGGTTTTTCAAAACTTTTCATTGATGGTGTTTTAGATAGTCAAATTGATATGACAAATATTGGAAATATTGATAATTCTAATGATCTCTATTTAGGAAGAGATGCAAATCCTTTAAATCAAATTTATGGTAATAACCGGTATTCTATAGACGAAATTAAAATCTGGAATGATGTAAGAACGGATACTGAAATTAGTTCAAATTTAAATACAATCCTTTCGGGTAATGAAAGTAATTTAACTGAATATTTTAGAATGGAAGAAGGAATAGGAAATAGTACTAGTTTAGCAACTGTAAGTAATAATATTATAAACATAACTGACAATAATATATGGACGAATCATTGTATTTCTATACCTCCTCCTTTTACCTGTAATGGAGGTATAATTCCTAATACTTGGACACATACTAATATAGGTAATACTAGCACTGGTACTGTTTGTGTTAATCAAGATACTTTTATTGTAGAAACTACGGGTACTATCGTAGAGCAGATTAATGATCAAATGCAATTCATACATCAAACCCTTTCCTTAGATGGTGAAATTACAATTCATGTTACAAATGCTAATATCATTTCTTCAGATCAGCAAATAGGTATCATGTTTAGAGAAAGTACTTCGACTGATTCTAAATATGTCTCTCTACTAGTCAATTCAAATCACTCTGCTCGTTTATATAAAAGAGATACAAATGGTTCTATTCCTGAATTTCTTTATCGGAGAGAAGCTCAAGCACATTTTAGTATGAATGCAGAATGGATTCGTTTAAAAAGAGTAGGTAACCGATTTAAAGCCTATTTTTCATCGAATAATGTAGATTGGATTTTTATTGGCGACGAAACGATTAATTTAGCTGATGATTTACAAGTAGGATTTTTTGCTACTTCAGGTGATTCAGGAGTTGAAGCTATATTTGGCTTTGACCAAATTTCTATTGTTAAAGAAAATAAATCTCATGTAGAATTCATTGCTAATGAAACCGTAATAGAAAAAAATACTACAATAAATTTTAATCATAAAGCAACAAATTCTCCTTCTTCCTTTTTATGGACTTTCCCCGGTGGCACTCCATCTACTAGTACCAATCCTAATCCTTCAATTAGCTACAATGTCTCAGGAAAACATGATGTTAGTCTTCAAATAACAAATACTTACGGTGAAGTATCTTCTTATACTGTAAATGATTATATCAATGTTATTGACATCATGCCAGTCGATGAGATAAAAGTCATGGCTTGGAATGTTTATCAAAATAATGGTTTTTCCGTTCCTGTATCCCGAACCATTGACGCTATACAAAATATTAATCCAGACATTGTTTGTATGCAAGAAACCTATGGAAAGGGAGTACAAATATCCAATGCATTAGGTTATTATTATCAAGACCCTAATCCAGGTTCAAATTTATCAATTCACAGTAGATTTCCTATTGAAGAAGTATATACTCATTCTGGTTCTAGTTTCAATATGACGGGAATTAGAGTAAAAATTAATGGTAGAGATGTAAATGTACTTTGCATTTGGATTTCTTCAAGTCCTAATATTATTTGGACGCCTTATAATTCCAATCAAACCATGGCACAACTAATTGCTGGAGAAAATTCAAGATTGAATAATATTACCGATATTGTCAATAGAGCCAATAATCTAGGCCTTAATGATCCATCTGTTCCCTTAATAATAGCAGGAGATTATAATTCTATCTCACACTTAGATTGGGTCACAGAAAAAGCAGATGAACATAAAGGTTTTGTGATCAATTGGCCTGTAAGTAATTATATGAATGATCAGGGTTTTGTAGATTCTTATAGAGCTGTTCATAAAGATCCATACGTTGATGGTCATACTTTTAATTATTATACAGGAGACGAAAACAGATCCAAAGAACGAATAGATTATGTTTTTTTTAGAGGAGATAGTATTATCCCAATTCAATCAAGTGTAAGAACCACAACCTTTGACTCAGGTATTTTTTATTCAGATCATGCTCCAATTACCACAACGTTCAGGTTAGGTTCTACAAATGACATTAACCTTCCAATAGAACTTATCTCAGTAAGCGCTTTACCAATCGAAAATAAAATGATAGAACTAAATTGGATCACCGCTTCTGAAAACAACAATAAAGGTTTTGAAATATACCGAAAAGAGAAATCAAATGAGTGGGAATATTTAGGTTTTGTAAATGGAGTTGGAAATTCTATAGAAGAAGAACACTATACTTTTACAGATATTGCTCCTGTAGATGGAGTGAATTATTATCGATTAAAGCAAATAGATTTTGATAATACCTATGAATATACTGATATCTTTTCAGCGAAAATTACAAATACATTCGATATAGACATTTATCCTAATCCAATAAAAGGAAGAAATTTTACGATCAAAGCACATCAAAAAATAACAGGGGATCTAAATCTTTTTAATACAAAAGGCGAATTGGTTTTTAATACTAAATTAA
>JAHDFV010000357.1 GCA_020627985.1 Saprospiraceae bacterium | reverse complement strand
ACTCAGATAGGTATCCGAATAAAAAAGAGGCTGTCTTTACTTTTGAGACAGCCTCCTTATTTTTTTGTATTTTCATAAAAAAATAATCCGATGAAATTTAGAATAGCCAAAAGAAAAGATGTTTATGATATTGTAAAAATGATCGCTAATGATAAATTAGGCCAACTCAGAGAAATTTTTAAAGATCCTCTACCTGAAAAATATTATACAGCTTTTGAAAATATTAATAAAGATGAAAATCAAGAATTAATTGTTTTGGAAAATATTCAAGGAGAAATAATAGGAACTTTACAACTTTCTTTTATTCAATATTTAACCTATCAAGGAGGGATCAGAGCACAAATAGAAGCCGTTAGAATTAAAGAAGATTACAGAGGAAAAGGAACTGGTAAAAAAATGTTCCTTTGGGCTATTGAAAGAGCCAAACAACGAAAGGCTCATTTGATACAATTGACAACAGACAAAAAAAGACCCGAAGCATTAAAATTTTACGAAAGTCTTGGATTCAAAGCTTCTCATGAAGGAATGAAACTGCATTTTTGAGAACAATATAAAACCCAATGAAAAAAGATTTTATTATAAAAATTTTAAAAGGTACTTTTTTTTCTATTTTAATATTTCTTTCTACCTCTTTTTTAAATTGTAATTTTTCAAATCATTTTAAAGTGAGAAATTATTTAGTCTTATTTATTCTCTTTATCTATTCCTTTTCCTTTGCGAATATGGCTAACCCCATCTTCGAAGGAACTCTTGGAAGTCGTCCCTTTGTAAATCAATTTGTTGATATCGTACATGAAGATCTTAGCATTACAATTGATGAAAATTTTGAAACAGCCCGATTTAATGTCAAGTATCATTTTAATTCTTCTAAGGAAGGAACTAAAATCCCTTTTTTATTTTATGCTTCTGAATATGTAGATTCTTTCAGAATTAAACTGGATGGAAAAGAAGTTTTAATTAAAGATATTTCTTACGATTTTAAAGTTCCTGAAAATACTAAATTCAATGATTTTTCTTATTTTTTTGAAAGCCCTACTTTTAATGATTACAGTTCTGTTGTTATTAAGGATACTAACAATAGTGGATTTTATATTACTTTAAAAGATATGATTTATTTCGAAACAGATATACCAAAAGGGAATCATACTATCGAAGTAAATTATATCGCCACGAAATGGATCGACACTTGGGATTGGGTCAATGAATATAGTTTTAGATATGCACTATCACCAGCTAAATATTGGAAATCATTTGGTACAATCGATATTCAAATTGATGCAAAAAAATGTAAAGAGAAACTATATTCGAATTTAGGTTCACCCAATAAAGGAGACATAAATAAAATAGCCATTTGGAATTTAGATACTATTCCAGCAGAAATATTACAAATCCATTATAACCCAGAAATAAGTCTAACTGCAAAAACATTAATAAAAGTTACACCTTTGGGTCTGGCTTTAATCCTAGGCGTTCTACTTATTTTTTTACACCTTTGGTTTATTAAATGGCATAGGAAAAGGCAGCCAACAAAAAGGTTTTCTTTTATACTTATTATAGGAATACTTTTTATTCCCTTCCTTTTTTTAGTCACTTGGATGTTCTCGTATAATTTTATTGATTATTTTATAGGCGAACATGCAGGACATACACATGGTTATACATTTTTCCTCTTGGTTTTATATCCTTTTATCCTAATTGTCTATGGATTTATTTCTTGGAAATATGATAAAGTTCAAAAACGAAACAACCTAAATAAAACAATATAATTACGTATCCTATTTAGATTTAAGGAATGGTAATACCCTGTTAATTTATAAAAACTACTTTGAATTTTCTTTTAAATGATTTATCTTAAGGTATAAGTCTTTTAAAAAACTCCCATTTAAAAGGACTCCATTATCATTAATGATTATCATTAATGATTCCCAAAAATGAAAACCATACCTTTAATCTATTATACTCTTTTTTTATACTTTTTATTTCCTAATCCTTCAAACTTAGAAGTCCAAGAAATAAACCTTAGTACGAATGTTCCCAAATCGATGCCTTGCCCTTCAGGTATTTTTGGAGGGACAGTAACACCACCAACTACATTTAATTCTTGTTTTGAAGATGGAAATTCAACCTTAACAACTACAGGTGCAGTCACCAATACAATTTTCCCAGATATTGGATGGGCGATTTGGTTATTATAAGATCCTAACAATGCATCAGTATCTACACCTTGACCTTTACCCAATGATCAAAATTTTTTAGATGATCTAAATTTCATAGGTATATGGGGAGCTCAAGGCTCAAGTATTAGTGTACCCAATTTTAATGATGGTGCTACTTAATATTTTGCTCCATTTATTTATAATGCATCCAATAGTGCATTTGACCCTAATTGTAAATGATTAGTGCCTGGTTATTCTATATTAATGAATCCAGAAATTACTTTTTTACAAAGTTTAGTGGGTTGTGATATTTCAATTAATATTTCTGGAGGTTATCCTTCAGTTACAGGTAGCGGAGCGGATTATTCTTGGTCATATCAGACACCTTTAGGAAATACAATTACAGGAACTGGATCAAATATTGCCTTTACGGCGAATGAAGATGGAAATTATGTTTTCTCTATAATTAACGATGGAACGAGTGCAAATTCTTGTGATCTCCCTATTTTCACTTCAATTTTTACTTCAGGATGTAATTGCACAACTAATTTAAATTTTATCCGATTTTAAGTAAAAATTCTTGATAATATTTCAAGACCAATCTTGGGGCTTCTATTAAAGGAAAATGACCTATATTCTCTAATTCAATGACATCTGGATTTGGTATAATTTCTTTATATCGATTTACTATATTTTGCCCTGAAATCGGATCAGCTATTCCATCAATTAAACGAATAGGAATATTTGTTTCTTGCATAGCACTTACCCATCTAGTTCTATGTTCTCTTCTTTCTTGCATATATCGAATTAAAAGATGAAAAATATATTTACCTCCATTGTTGTGGACTAAAAACCAAAATTCATTTAACTCTTTTTCCGTAGGCTGTGTATTCGGTCCAAATATTTTTTTAAAGTTTTTCGCTAATTTATTCCGATTAAAAAAATATCCAACCCATCCACCTAGAGGACTAATCAATATTTTTTGAATCAATAAAGGTTGGTGTGCTTCAGGAAATAATCCTCCATTTAAAAAACAAATCGAAGTAATTTTTAATCCTTCTCTTTTCTGTTTTAATCGACCTTGAAACCTGGCTAATAATTCTTGTCCAACAGTATCCCCATAATCATGACAAAGGATTTTTATTTGTTTTGCATTTTTAGAAGAAAGCCATTCTTCAATTAAATCTGCTTGATCTAAAATACTATAATTATATTTTATAGGCTTCGCCGAAAAACCAAAACCAATCATATCTAAAGCTAATACTCTATGTTCTTTTACAAGACCATCCCACATTTTCCACCAATCCCATGAAGCAGTTGGAAAGCCATGAATTAAGAGGAGTACATCTCCCCTACCTTCATCAATAGTAAATATCGAATGAGAAGTTTTATAATGATAATATTCACCTTTGTCTCTCCACGCATTTAAATCCATTACTGAAGTGATTTAAAAACTAATGTTAAAATGATTTGTAAATGCTTCCCGATAACTATCGGGACAAGATAAAGCTCTTTTTGAGATTCATAGCCATCCCGATAGCTATCGGGAATGG
>JAHDFV010000028.1 GCA_020627985.1 Saprospiraceae bacterium | reverse complement strand
CATCATTGCCTTAATTCTAATTGTAACGGGTATCATATTTATTTATGATACTTGGAGAGAAGGACCTGTAGGACAATCAGAATTGATGGATACATTAAAAAATAACCCTGCACATATAGTTTGGGTATTTTCTGTTGTAACAGAAACAATGCCTTTTGGAATCCGATTAACAACAAAAGGTAAAATCGTATTTAAAAATCTTTATGGTAATGAATATAGTATAAGTATACCTCAAAATGAAATACTTAGAAAAACAGAAGAATTAAGAAAAATTTTACCCCAGGCTTCGTTTGGATATTCTAAAGAAAGAATGCAATGGTATGTAGTAGATCCTCACTTACTTATAAAAGATGAAAAAGATAATTAAACGTGTAATTCTTTAAATATATCAACCTTATTTAAAGTCACTTAAGTTTTATGCTAACGTCTTTATTAAATTAAAATAATAAACACTCCCCTTAATTGTCATGTCACAGAATGATAAATCTTATATTTTTTACATATAAGATACTGTCATATCATGCAGAAGAATTAACGAACTATATAAACTTATACAATGAATAATAAATTATCTACTTCATTTAATCTTTCAAATAATATGCCAACTAGTACAAAGAAGAATATGGACGTCCGTCAAATTTTATTATACATAGTAGGTATTGCTTTTTCAATTTTTACTCTTATTGATTTACTTGGCCAATAAAAACCAAATTTTCCCGTAATGGCTTAAGGCAGCTTTTTTTCTAGCTTCTTTTCCGATACCAGTATACAAGTCTACATGGCGAGCGCCTTTAATAGCTCCGCCTACATCTTGTGCTAATAAAATTGATGGAACATGATTTAAATTATTTTTAGAAGGAAGAGGCCTTTCAGCGAAAAGGCAAGCTCCTGTTGGAATAATTCGCTTATCCGTAGCAATAGATACTTGAGGAATTAATGGTACATTGCCAGAACCATTTACGGTTTTTCTTTTTTCATTTTTTTCGAAAAATATATACGATGGATTATGATAAATAATTTCATCCTGTTTATCTGGATTTTCAGAAAAATATTTTTCTAATTTCTTTAAGGTAATTCCTTGACCTTTTTCGCCGTAATTATTTAAAAAATATCTTTGGATACTTTTGCGAGGATGACCATTACTACCACCATAGGAAAAGAGAAAACGTTTACCATCTCTATATTTAACAAATCCAGATCCTTGCAATTGCATCGACTGAATATCAAGGAGACTTCTAGCATATGCTAGTTCTAAATCTTTACCAATTAAAGCTCCTTCATCATAGATTTCTTTTCGTGTAGGAAAAGGACCATCGCCTTGAGGTTTAGCATAAATTGGATATTTAAATACAGCATCTTGTACTCGATTAACCTCTAAAACTGGAGAAAAATAACCTGTAAACAATACTTCCCCCTTTTTTTCTTCTCCAGATATGATATAAGTATTAAAATATTCAGAAGGAGGTACTAAAGCCGCATGCCCCCAATTTTCTAGTGCATCTACTGTTCGCTCTAAATCTTCTTGAGTAAATTTTAAACCATCTACATTAAAATTCTTCTTTCCTCTTCTTTTTATTTCAAATAATTTCCTTTGCCATCGAACTCCTTTTAAGACATTTTCATCAAATTTTGGAAATATTTCTTTATCAATATTTACTTGAGTATATATTTTATTATACGTAATATCATTAATGGGTAATTCGAATTCTAAATGATCTGAGGGTAATTTAAAAGAAGATATTTCATTTTCTCCTTTTTTACAAGAAAAAAATAATAATATCAATAACATTAAATGGCCCAATTGAGAAAGGCTCATATCCCTTTATTTTTTTATTCAAAATATAAGAAATGCAGTAAATTTAATCAGATTAACCTAAGGTCCTCATAAAATTAAATACCACAAATTATTCCATTTAATTGTCTCTATTGATCGAAAGTATAAGAATTTTGATAAAATGCATATGCAACAATGTTAAAATATAGATTTTTAATTATAAAATATAGATTTTTTTTTTGTGTAAAAACGCCCTAAAACCATACTGTAAAAATGATAAAATACTGACATATAACACTATACATATATTATTAATACTTTTTATCATTTATTAATAATTTTCACAATAAAACCTTTTATATTTAAGGCTATGTCATTAAATAATCTTGTGTTACTTTTGCATCGCGAATCGTCTAATTGAATAAGCTTTTAAGATGAAAGTTAGAACAATTTATATTCTCGTTTTGATTTTTGGATTACTGTCTTTTTCAGCTAATTCACAGAATTTAAATTTAGATGATAAAGGTAGACCTACATTTGATATTAATTCATCAACATTAATATTAGATCGTAAAGGAAATTCAATAGATTTCAAAACGTTTATTCGTTTATTACCTGGTTCTGATTATTCAGATTTGCAACCTAAGTTCAGAAGTGATGGACAATTAGAAAGTATTTCTATAAAATTGTCTAAACCTTTACATAAACCTGAACCTAAAAAAGTTGTAGTTCAACAAAGTACTCCTACATATTCAAATGTAGGAACATATGTTTCAACTACCCCTAAAACACAAACATACTCTAGTCCAAAAGTGGACAGAGCACCAATAAAGCGTTCTGGAAAGTTTAAATTTACAACTGCAAAAGAATTAGAAGGCTTACAAGCGCCATTTTTTAGTGAAAAAGATATTAGTGGCAACACATACTCTTCCAGTAATTTACTTGGAAAAGTTATTGTTATTAAATTTTGGTTTTTAAGATGCGGTCCTTGTTTGGAAGAAATTCCAGCCTTAAATGAACTCGCTGATAAATACCGAAATAATCCACAAGTAACATTTCTTGCTCCTGCTACAGATAAATTTGAAGCAGTACAGAAATTTATGACTAAAAAAGATTTTCGCTATAAAGTATTATATGATACATATGATATTCATGGAGATTATAAAGTAGCAGGTTATCCTACTCATATGATCATTCATAAAAATGGTACTGTTGCTAAAGTTTATACTGGGAAAAATTCGAATCTAGTTCATTCAATTTCTCAAGTAATTGAACAAGCTTTAATTTTGCAATCTGATGATAAATCAATGGTTGAAGTTCCTCAACCTTTATATACATCAGATAAAGTATTTAAAGCAGAAGAAGGATACGCTTTATCAAAAGAACAATACTTACAAAAACTTACATCAGGTTTGTATAATATCTTTTTAAAAGAAAAAACTGATGGAAGAAAAGAGTATTTTTTAATGAAGAAATAATTTTTAATTTACTTATAAATCAATATCATTATCATGAAACGTTTAACCGTTACATTGTTTGTTGCATTATTCTCTTTAGGATTAATGGCACAAGGTGAATCTGACGCATTTGGTGCGCCTCCTCCAATTCCTAACGAATATGGAAAATGTTATGCGAAGTGTAAGACTCCTGATGTTTACGAAACTGTAAGCACTCAAGTTATGACTGACGCTGGAAAAGCTAACACATCTACTACTAAAGCTACTTATGACACAGTTACTGAGCAAGTTTTAGTTAAAGAAGGTTACAAAAAATTAAGAGTAATTCCTGCTCGTTTTGAAGCTGGTTCTCAAAGAGTTTTATCTAGTGATGGAACTTGTAAAGTGAACGTAATTCCTGCTAAGTATGAAACTCAAACTTCTAAAGAATTAGTAAGTGCTGCTTCTGGTAAGTGGGTACGTAAGAAAAAGGCTCCTAACTGTCTTTCTTCTAATCCTGAAGATTGTTATGTACTTTGTTGGGAAGAAATTCCTGCTCAATACAGAACAAATTCTACTAGAGTTTTATTAACTCCAGAAAGAATTGATACTTCTTATACTGAAGCTAAATACACTACTATCAAAACTCAAAAGTTGGTTGAGCCAGCAAGAGTTGAAGAAGAGTATGTACCACCAGTTTATAAGACTGTAAGCAAGAAAGTTTTGGTTAATTGTGGTGGTGCTACTACTACTTACTCTGAGCCAAGATACAAAACTGTAACTAACAAAGTATTAGTATCTCAAGGTGGTTTCACTGAGTGGACTGAGGTTGTATGTGCAGGTGATGTAAATACTAGCCTTATCTCTAGAGTTCAAAGAGCTCTTAATGATAGAGGTTACTCTGCAGGTACTGTAGATGGTGTTATGGGTGCTCAAACTCGTTCAGCATTAGCTAAGTTCCAACAAGATAATGGTTTACCATTAGGAAACTTAAACATTTCTACAATGCAAGCATTAGGAGTAAGATAATCTATTATTATCATTCCTATTTAAAACCCTTCTTTCGTTAAGAAAGAAGGGTTTTTTCTATTTTATATCATACTAAACTAACTATGACAGATATATTACATATAGATAATTAACATTTTATATATTTGTATATCAAATGGGGCAAGAAGAAAAATACAATTACTATTTAGTACCAGGTTTAGGTTTTAATGAAATGACTTTTAAATACCTAAATCTATATGCTGCAAAATCTGTGAATATTATAAATTGGTTGGAACCTTATCCAGAAGAAAAACTCTCCAATTATATTCAAAGAATGGCAGCATCAATTGACAGAGATTTACCCAATAAAGTTTTTATTGGACATTCTTTTGGTGGAGTCATTGTCCAAGAATTTTCTCAATTTATTCCAGTTGAAAAAGTTTTCTTAATTTCTAGTATAAAGCATAGGAGAGAAATGTCTTGGAATTTAAATATTCTTAGAAAAATTCCCTTATACAAAATCGTAAATCACAGTCTCATCAATAATACTTTCGATTTATGGGCTAAAATTCATGACTTTCATAGTGAGGAAGAAAAAGATGCCTTCCTTGAAATGATCAATGAAATGAGTATGGATTATTTCAAATGGGCAGTTCATGCTATTTTAAACTGGAATGGTATTAAAAATAGAAAAAAAGATCCTATCCATTTACATGGTGATAATGACCAAACTTTCCCTTATAGAAATATTTTAACCCCTATCACTATTAAAGATGCAGGTCACTTTATGGTTTACAATAGAGCTGAAGAAGTCAGTCAAATTATAAAGCAAGAACTTGAGGCTTCTGACGTCCCTATATTTAGCTCATGAAACCTGATATCCAATTTAGATCTGATATAGAATTATTAATACAATCCTTTTATCAAAAAGCAAAAGTTGATACACTTATCGGTCATTTCTTTACAGAAGTTATGACCATCTCTATTGAAGAACATCTCCCTATTATTTACGAATTTTGGTCATCTATTTTATTACAAGAAGGACAGTATAAAGGAATGCTCATTCCTAAACATTTAGAATTAGATCTAAAATCTCCTATTACTAAAGAACATATGGCCAAGTGGCAAGAACTATTTTATATCACTTTGGACGAACATTTTTCTGGACCTATTGCTGAAGATGCAAGAAATAGAGTAGAAATAATGGGACAATTAATGCTATTCAAAATAGAAAAAAGTAGAAATAAAAATTCTATTTTATAATTTTGATTAAATTAGTTAAACAACCTCTATTATACTATGAGTTTAAAAGGATATTTCTTAAGACATTTTTATACATATTTAAAAGAATCCTATCCTTTTCTTACGGTCATTATTATCATTGATCTTCTACCGCTTATCGCTGTATTTTGGCTGGGTTGGTCAGCCATGGATGCAATATATTTATACTTTATTGAAACCTTAATACTGCTCGCTTTTACTTTTGCTAAAATGTGGAAAGCTGATTATGTCCTTGCACTATTAAATCAACAAACCAAAGAATTAGTCGGAAAAATAGAGCAAAAAGAAAATCGTTTTAATCTAGGAGTAAAATTACCTAGAATGCGTTGGGCGGTAAGTGGAATACGAGGGTTGCTTTATTCTATTTTTCTTGTTTTGAATATTCCATTTCTCCTTCTACAAATGCTAATTATTTCTTTGATCTCAGGAAATGGATTTTCTATTTCTGGATTCTTAAGTTATAACGTAGGAAAAATTAATTTAGGTTTTTTCTCATTGAATTTATTTTACATCATTCTCCTCCTTTTATTTTTAGAACATTATTTTACTTTCAAAAAGAAATTTGTAAAAGGTGAAGAATTTAAAAATACAGGTTTAATCAACGAAGCATTTAACTTTAGTATGCGAATTGTATTACAACAAGTTATACTCATTGGTTTGTTAGCAATGATTGTTTCTTTAGATGCAGGTAAATCAACCATAATCTTTTTAATCCTTATTAAGACTCTAATGGATATAATTAGTTTTATTTTAAATAGAATATGGGGCTCGCTTAAAGGGAAAATAGAAGGTAAATCGAGATTAGATAAAACATAAATAAAAAAAATTAATTATTTATGTCCTTTTTCTAAGACTATACGTCTTAATTAAAATAACATTAATATTAATTTATAGATATTTGATGTATGATTATAGATATTCTATTTGCAGGAGTATTAGGTTATGGAATTTATGTCGGATTTTCTAATGGTATAATAAAGACTATTTTTACCGTTTTATCTTTTGCCATTGGTTTTCTAGTCACTGCTAATTTTCATGAACAGGTAACAGATTTGTTAAAAGATCTCTTTAATTATCATAACCCCATGATGATCTTTGCAGGTATTTTTATTACATTTTTCATAACAATGCTTTTACTTCGCCTCATTGGTAAACAAATAGAAAACATATTTAAAACAGCCAAAATAAATTTCTTAAATCAGATTTTAGGAGGAGTGGTCATGGCTGGATTATTCACGATTGTTTTCAGTACAATTGTTTGGTTTTTAGTTGAAGCAAGAGTTTTAAATAATCAAGTAGCTGATTCGAAAACTTACCCTATTTTACAAGAAGTACCAGGAAGAACTAAAATGGTTTGGGCTAAAATAAGTCCTCAAGTAACAGAACTTTGGCAAAATATGGCCAAAACAATTGAAGAGGTAGGAAAAAATACTGAAACTATTAATATTGATGATTTAGGAGGTAAAGAATTTGAAATAAAAGATCTTAGTGACAAAGAAGATACTACTAATTGATAATTACGATTCCTTTACCTATAATCTTTATGATTATTTTCTACAATTAGGAACAGAATGTACTGTAGTCAGAAATGATGAATGGACAAAAGAAGATTTAATAAATTTTTCTTTTGACGGCTTAGTGCTTTCTCCTGGTCCAAAACGACCTAAAGATGCTGGTTTATTAATGTGGATAATCGATTTTTTCCATAACAAAAAACCAATGTTAGGCATTTGTTTGGGGCATCAAGGCATTGGAGAATATTTTGGTGCTTCTCTTGTTAAAGCCAAACGCCCCATGCATGGCAAAACATCCCAAATTACTCATAATGGTTCCGAACTTTTTCATGATCTTCCAAGTCCGCTACAAGTTATGCGGTATCATTCGTTAGTTTTAAATTCATTTAATCATCTTGATTTAACGATTACATCTACAACAAATAAAAATGAAATCATGTCTTTTCAACATGTAAAATTTCCGATTTATGCCGTTCAATTTCATCCAGAATCTATTTTGACTCCTAATGGAATCAAAATTTTAGAAAATTGGTTGAAAAAAGTACCTTTAAAATAGATTACATTTCGATACTAATTTTCGTTTAAAGAATAAGCTTTCGTCATTGGATCTAAAAGCTGAAATCAATTCATATGCACTTTAGAATATTATGCTTTATTTTTTCTTTTTTCCTACTTGCTCAAAATTCTTTTGCTCAGGAAGAAAAGAAATCACCTAAAAAACTTGAAAGGCTTTTTACTCCAGCTGATACTTTAAATAAAGCAAGATTCTGGGGATTAACGGCTACTGGATTAACGGGTTATACTGGAGTAGTCGTTGCTTTAGATCAAGTTTGGTACTCTCAATATCCTAGATCAAAGTTTCACACGTTTAATGATATGGGAGAATGGGAAGATATGGATAAAATGGGGCATCTATATACATCCTATTTAGAAAGTAGAATTTCTGCAGAATTATATAGATGGACGGGGTTAGAAAGAAAAAAATCAGCTTATTTAGGTTTTGGTTTAGGGACAGTTTTTCAAACAACTTTAGAAACCCTAGATGCTTTTTCTGATGAATGGGGTTGGTCTTGGGGAGATGTTGCTTTTAACACTGCTGGGGGACTCATTTATTTAGGGCAAGATTTAGCTTGGCAAGAACAAAGAATTCAATTAAAACTTTCTTCATGGAGAAGGCCCTTAGATGATGTAATCATTACTTCCAATGATGGCTTAAGTACGACTTCATTAATTGATAGACGTAATTTTTTATATGGTACAAATCCAGGTGAAATTCTTTTAAAAGATTATAATTCTCTAACCATATGGGCTTCAGTAAATATAAGTTCATTTATGAAAAATAAAGATACTTGGGTTCCTAAATGGTTGAATGTTTCTATCGGTTATGGAGCTGAAAATGTATACGGCGGTTTTTCTAACCAATGGACGGATGATGATGGTGCTGTTTATGTTCTTAGCCCTGAAGATTTTGAAAGATACAGACAGATATTTTTATCTTTTGATGTTGATTTAACAAAAATTCCTGTAAAAAATAAAGTTCTGAAATCAATACTAACAGGATTAAATATGCTAAAAATACCTGCTCCAGCAGTAGAGTTTAATACACTAGGAAAAGTCAAAGTACACCCATTTTATTTTTAAGTAAATATATTTTTCGAAATCTTATTTTGATATATTAGAAATCTTCCTTGTTAATCTCTTTTCAAAGTTGGTAATCAAACTTCCTTTGCTTACCTTACAGGTTCTTAAAAACAGAACTTACACTACATTCTTTGATGAAGGATCAAATCTACCTGGCTTTAATTACATTTATTAGTCTTTTAATGCTGTTTAATCCATTTTATGAGATTGAACCGATTAACTGTAAACATCATTTTTCCACCAATCCTCGGTTCCAAGAATTTGTAGAACATTTTGAAGAACACTTCAAAAAAGAAATGAAAAAAACTGGAACTCCAGGAGCTTCAATGGTTATTATTCAAGATACTTCTGTTTATTTATTAAAAGGCTACGGTTACAGAAAAAATAAATGGAAAGAAAAATTACCTGTAGATGAAAATACAGTTTTCAGAATTGGTTCTCTTTCAAAAGGATTTGGTTCTATTTTAACGGGTACTTTTGTAGATCAAGGCATTCTTACTTTTGATGATAAAGTTCAAAATCATCTACCTGATTTCTCTTTAAAAGATAAAGATCAAGCATCAAGAATTAATCTTAGACATGTTTTATCGCATACGACAGGTATCTCTTATCACGCTTATACTGATTTGATAGAGAATAAATGGAAATTCGACAAAATAATGTCCATGTTTCCAAAAGCAAAATTAGCAACAAAAGAAGGGGAAGAATACAGTTATCAAAATGCGATGTTTAGTGTTGTAGGCAAAGTAATGGAAGTAAAATCCAATAAACCCTTACCTCAAATTTATCAAGAAAATCTTTTTGATCCATTAGGTATGGAAAATGCTTCTGTTACCTACGAGGGCATCACACAAAATAAAAATCATGCTATTCCTCATCGATTGCGTAAGAAATCTTGGAAACCGCTTAAATTGACTAAAAAATACTATAATGCAGTTCCTGCAGGAGGAGTAAATGCTAGTATTAATGATATGTCTAAATGGTGTCAATTATTATTAGGGAATCGGGAAGATGTTTTATCTAATGAAGTTTTAGATGATATTTATACGCCTCATATCAAAACCAAAATTATTAGAAAGTATTTCTCAAGATGGAAAGATGTAAATGAACATCATTATGGTTTAGGCTGGAGAATTGTAAAACGTGACCAGGATGAATTAATCTATCATGGTGGTTATGTAAATAACTTTAAAAGTGAAATTTTAATTAATAAAGAAGATAAAGTTGCCATTTGTATTTTATCAAATGCTCCTAGTGGTTTAACTTCTAGAACAATTCCGCTTTTCCTTAATATGTATGAAGATTATAAAAAATCGATTCAAGAATATTGGGAACCTGCTCAAGAACCTGTTTCAGAACCAACGCTCTAATATTTACTCATCTAATTGGTAAATGTCAGGAAGGGTTCTTCCTAAATCATCATAATCTAACCCGTATCCAACTACAAATGCATTGGGTATTCTATACCCAATATAATCCATAGGTATATCATGTTTAACTGCATCAGGTTTTAACAATAATGATACAACGGTAATAGAAGCTGGGTTTAGTTTCTCAGTCTCTTTGATAAATTCTACTAAAGTATTTCCAGTATCAATAATATCTTCAATGATGACGACGTGTCTATCTTTTATTTTTCCACTAAATCCTAATTCCAAATTAATATTACCTGTAGAAGACATGCCATCATAAGATTTTATTTTGACAAACATCATATCACTATCAAAACTACAGGCTCTTACAAAGTCAGCAGCAAACATAAAAGAGCCATTTAAAATCGGTACAAAGACAGGTTTTAAATCTTTATATTTTTTAGATACTTCCCAGCCCATTTCATTAATTCGAGAACGAATCTCTTCTTTTGTAATGAAAATTTTAAATTGCTTGTCGTGAATTCGTACAGTATTGTTATCCATTTTATCCTTTTAGAATTTTTCGGAACAGATGATCCTTTTCTAGGAAATACATTATTACTATAAAAATTAAAAATATAAATGTATTGATAAATAATGTTTCCTTTCCTATAAAATCTAAATAATGATTTAGATAGACACTTATAGTATATGCCCCCAAAGCTAAAACGATATAGGTAAATATTCTTCCTATTGGGTAATTAATTGGATAATATTTTTGTCCAAGTAAATAAGCCAAAGTTGCCATAGTAAAATAACAAGTCAAAGTTGTCCAAGCTGCTGCGATATAACCTACTTTAGGTATTAATATACAATTCATGGATAGCGTAAGTATAGCACCAAAAATAGCGATATACATGCCTATAATGGTTTTATCAGATAATTTAAACCAAATTGAAAAATTATAGTATAAACCTAAACACAAATTTGCCATTAATATAAAAGGAATAATATCGTGACCGCCTTGGTTGTACTTTGGTCCTAAGATTTCAAGAGCTAGACTTAAGTATAACATGATACCTACAAAAGCAATACTTCCGATAAATGCAAAAGCTTGTCCAACCACTCCATATAATGACTTAACATCATCTCTTTCTTTATTTTTAAAGAAAAATGGCTCTGCTGCATAATTAAATCCTTGTGTTATGATTGTCATGAGCATCGCTAATTTATAATTCGCTGAATATATACCTACAATAGATTGATTTTCCTCTTGAGTACCATCCAATAGCCATTCTAACATAGGTCTATCTAAAGTTTCATTTATAATTGCAGCTATTCCAACGAAAATCAAAGGCCAAACATATGCTAATATATTTTTATACAATTTGACATCAAATATTCTTCGAATTGAAAATATTTCAGGCAAAAGCATAATTAACATCACCGCACTAGCCAATAAATTAGAGATAAAGACATAATCAACTAATCGACTTGAATCATAAATTTGTTTTGGCCATTCATAACCCAAATCAATTAACCAAGGGCAGCCATTTATGAAAAATAAATTAGCCCCAACATTTACAAAAATATTAGTCATTTGAACCAATAAGAATCTTTTTGGCTTAGAGTCTAACCTTATTTTTGCTAGGGGTATTCGGGTTAAAGTATCCATTCCAATAATAAGAGCAAACCATATGATATATCGGGTATGATCTGGGTAGTTTATTAACTCTGCAATGGGTTGAGCAAATAAAATAAAAAGGGTAACAAAAATGGGAGTTGTCGTTAAAAGAGAAATCATTGTAGTAGAAAAGGTTTTTTCTTTTAACTCAGGTGAAGAAGAACCAAATCTAAAAAAACCTGTCTCAAGGCGGTATGTAAAAAAGACTAATAATAGACCTACATAACCATACATCACATTGACGATGCCATAGTCTGCCGTATTTACAAGAACTCGAGTATAATACGGTACTAGTAAAAAATTAATTAAACGACTTGCTATATTGCTAAAGCCATAAATTACAGTTTCTCCTGCTAATTTTTTTAGTATGGACAAAAACTTAAATTTTGATTTAAAAATAAAACCCGGATTCTTTTAGGAACCCGGGTTTTAAAATTCTAACTAACCTAATATTAATACTCCCACAAATCGTGTTCGAAATTAAAGATAGTTAATCTTATTTTTTCAGACTCAAGTAATAAGTCAACTCCTGCTAAACCTGGTACATCTTGAAGACGACGGTCATAAACATTTGACTCTTTATAAATATAACTTGAGAATAATCTCATTTCAAAGATATCGTGCCAATTCATTGGCCCAGCATCATTTTGTTCATTGAAAGCTTGCTCTCTAGAAAGTAGTTCTCTTGCATCAGGATAATATATCCAAAACATTGGAATTTCATATAAGAAATTTCCTTGATCATCATACTCTTCTTTAAGAGGCGCTATACCTAAAATTCTTACTTGAAGTGTAGAAGTTTCTTCATCAAAGAACCAAATTTCTTTGATTCTAAACCTTTTAATATCTTCTGGGTTCAAATCATTGTAAGCTACCTCAATTGTTTCTTCATATGTTTCTGGATCGAAAGATACAAAGGTATCAACTTCAGATACTAGTGCTGCAGCTTCATCTTTAGAAAGTTCTTCTGTAAAGTCATCTTGATCGTTGATTGAATATGCTAAGATTTTTTCATCCATCACACCATCCATAAGAATGTCAAAGAAATATCTTTGTGGATAAACAAAACGCTTATTCATTTTTTCACGAACATCAATTACTCTCCAGATTCTCTTTTCCCAAAAAATATCTGCTTCACGTTGAGGTTGGTATGGTATAACTCTCCTTTCAGTAATCAATTTCTTTTCAACTACTCCATTTAATGGAATGTATCTATCTGGATCTTCTTCATCCATAGATTCACCTGATTCATTCACTCCTGTACCAGGAGGAGTAGGATTTTGAGCATATACCCCTGTGATTCCTACAAAAAGGAATAAAAAGAATGATAATGCTGAAATTTTTAACTTGAACTTCATCGTCAAAAGGTTTATAATAATTTTTCTCAACTTAAATTTAATAATTTCTCCGAACACTTATAATGAACGGAGAAATTATTAAAAATATTTTTTGTTTAGCCTATTTAATTTGCCAAACCATTGAATTCAACTTACGACCAGCTGAATCTCCAGGACATTTACCTTTGATATTATCAAAATAATAAATATCACCTGGTTTAGCTGCTTTAACTAAGTTTGCTACTTTTCCACTATAACGTGGTCCAGAATTCATAGCTCTTTGAGGATCCTGACGCTTAGGTACACGAGTCAATTCAAAACCTTGAATTTGGCATTTAGCTTCGAAATCGAAGTTTAATAATGCCGCAACGATACCTTGTCTAGCAGAAAATGATCCGTTACCCATTGAACCAGAATCTTCTCTCTTATTTGGATTAAACGATGCAACAGGATCAGGAATACGTTTCACACGGAATTTGAACTTCTGTGAGAAACCGTCTCCACCCGCCGTAATTGTTGCATCACCTGGGCTTGAAACTCTTACATTGTAAGCACCTCCTGCCTTACTCATGTTACAACCTCCACCTGAACAACTGGCTTTGATGTTATTTGAATTCACACCTGCAACAGCAATTTCAACTGGATTATCCACACCAATATAAAATACATTCATTTTAGAAGCAGAAACTGTTGCTGAACGCACACCAACTTCATATTCAAATGTTGACTTTCCTGACATTGTCTCTCCAGATAAAGGATTCTTTACTGTTGCTGATAAATTGATGGTTCTTTTACCTAAAGTATTAGCCGTTTCAGAAAATTGACCTTTTCCTTCTGCATTTAAGTTAACTCTTTGACCGTTAACTGTTACATTAGATGTTTTAGCAAATTCATTAGAAAATGCTCCAATCGCAACTTCAGCTTCAAATTTTTCACCTTTAATTACGTAGCCTTTTTTAGCATTCATAATAGGGAAGAATTTGTTTAACTTCAATTCACGACCACCAACAAGACTCGCTAAATCATTAACCATTAAAGCTTCAGCAGCACGTGCATCTGACTTTAATTTTTCTAATTTAGGCATACAAGCAGCATAAGGCATTTGGTAGAAGTTATATTCTGCCCAAGTGTCTTTATCACTATTCGCTTGCCAAGTTGTATCAACTGTAAGTGTTAAGTTAGATTCAAAATTTGCAATCTTTTCATTTACTTCTGAAGATTTCAACTTTGCTTCTTTTTGACAAGCACGCATAGTCTTTGCATAGATTTTGATCATTTCGTTTCTTGTACTGTCGATAAAGTCCTCTAATTCGTCTCCTTTACCTTTTTTGACCATGTACCAAGTCGTCCAATCTTTATCTTTACTACAAGTAATCATGCCTTTATCATTTCTTCTTGGAATATATTTCCCATCGAAATAAGCACTATCAATTGTAGATTCAGCAGTAATTTTTTCTAATGCACCAGGAGCAGATAATTCTTCTTCGTTTTTTACTAAACAAGCAGCAGTTAGACCTACTTTATACTTATCAATTTCATCAGCAAATTGAGATACAAAATCTCTAACTTCACTAATACCATTGTTTAACGGTGCTTTTAATTTTGGTTTCTTACTTAAGATCGGTTGGATACCATCATAGGTAGCTTTTACTGCATCAGAAGTAAGTTTATTTGATGTAATCATAGACTTTTCTAAGTCATAGAATGCATTCATGATCTCCGCAGAGATATTTAACGCTAACAGCGCCATGAGAACCAGATACATTAGGGTAATCATGAGCTGCCGCGGTTCCTTAGGAATTGACATAAATTCTAATTTTGTCGATTAATAAAATTTTCCGCAACAGAGCAGTAATTACTGTCTGATGTTAGTCATAGCGTTCAAGATACCGCCATAAACTCCATTTAATGAACCAAGGTTACCATTTAATGCAGCTAACTGCTCTTTGTAACGATGTGTATCTTCAATAGAGTCATTAATATTAGCCATAGCTTCATTAAGATTCGTGTAGAAATCACCCATCTTTTTGATTTGCTCACTTGTTCCAGAGAAATCAACTTCTTGAAGTGCTTTCAAAGAACCTAAGCTGCTAGACATACTTTGAAGTTCAGCTAACATTCCGCTAAACTTTTGATCCATTTTTTCTCCATCGATACCTGGTAAAGCATCAACAGCTCCACTTCCTGCAGAATCTAATTGAATTGCAGAAACTTGAGAAGAATAGTTATCCAAACCTGGATATAATTTTTCCCAGTAGTAATCTTTGTGAGGAGGTAATATACCTAAGAATAAGAACATACATGCCTCAATAATCAATCCCCACCAGATCAAACTTACTCCAGGAATAAATTGTTCGTGCTCAATTTTTTCTAATGCACCTAATAATACGATTGCTGCACCTACACCAATCATAAGGTTTTTAATATATTTAAACCAATTCGAATGCCAAAAACTCATTTCCTAAAAAATTTAAAGGTTAGTTAATAGAATATAAGATTAAAATTATAATACGGGTTATTACAAAAAAAATGTAACTAACTCTGCTACTTCATTTGTATAATGTAGTAGATAGATTTAGTTACACTTTATATAGAGATTTTTGTATCAACTTTTATTAAAAGTCATTCATTGAACGCCCTAAGAATGTAAGAGCATGACGGAATCCAACATAACATTTAGTTGTGTCTTGATATTCCCAATGGCGAGTACCCGTTTGAAGGAAATATGCGATATCCTTCCAAGATCCTCCACGAATAACTTTTCTTTGCTGTGCTAAAGGATCCAAACCTGCACCATTTTCATCCCTTTGTACGTCATAACGCATGTCAGGATTTAAATCATGAACAAATGAATATGCATTCTCGTCATAAGCAGAACTAGTCCACTCACTCACGTTTCCAGCCATATTAAATAATCCATAATCATTAGGGAAGTAAGCATCAGCTTTAACAGTATATAAACCACCATCTTCTGGGTAATTTCCTCTTCCTGGCTTAAAGTTGGCTAAAAGACAACCTTTCGCATTACGAGTATAATAACCACCCCAAGGATATGGAGCTAAATCATGACCTCCACGAGCAGCATATTCCCACTCATGTTCTGTTGGTAAACGGAAATCTTCAGAAATAACTTCACCTCTAGATTTATCTACGAAGCTATTCCAGAATTTGGTTCTCCAATACCCGAAAGCATTAGCCATTCTCCAGTTTACACCTACAACTGGATAATCATCAAAGGCAGGGTGCCAGTAATAATTTCTAGTCATTGGTTCATTATAAGAATAAGCAAAATCTCTTATCCAGGCTAATGTGTCTGGGTAAACATTTACTTGATCCTTAATAATGTAATTTGACCGGTTAGAGAAATCTCTGTCATGAGCAGCGCGTTGCCAATCATACCATTGGTATTCGTATTCAAAGTTACGAACATCAATTTCTTCTTTTCCAGCAAATTTTTCATCACCTTGATAGAATAAGTCTTCTACCGTTTCATCATCCCAATTGATTTCCATGTCCCAATCAATATATTGTTCTCCATCTTCGGATTCAATATAATGATCTTGCCATGAATGGACAATCGAATCCGTAAGCCACTGAGTGAACTGACGATATTCGTTATTAGTGATTTCCGTATCGTCCATATAGAACCCCTGAATAGAGATCGATTTTGAACGTTGGACATAAGAACTATTAACATCTTGATCACTTGGACCAATGTGTAAGGTTCCTGAAGGTACATATACCATTCCGTATGGATTAATACCTTTCCATGCAGGCCTGTCTTGAACACCAATTAGTTGTCCAGTTTCTTGCTTACCGCATGAGGTGAGTAGCGTAGCTAACATCACCGTTACAAATACAATTTTCGAGATACTCTTCATGTTGTCACCCGAGTTTTCCAAATCCAGATTAAAATTTTGACCGTTTAGCAGTGTAAATATAGTTGAATAGTTGAGGATATAAAAAATATCATTTCGGATTTTTGTCTTATTCTACAATGATTAAAACATTAAATCCTCAAAGAGAACGTAAAATACGGTTCTTATTGTATGAATTCCAAATTTTTTATTGATTTCTCTATATTTTCTATTTTTACATATGTATTACAACAACCTAGGGTTGTGTATGACTTTTGGCAACTTTCCTTTACCTATTTTTTTATCTAAAGTATATTTTAGCATTACTTCATGAGAACCTTGATTTACTTGCTTAAGCCCTGATAATGAGATATCGTAAGCATATAAAACCTGCCAATGTTTCGAAATTTTTGCGCCTCCTGTAATGCTTAAAGCATCAATAGTTACTTCGTTAAACCCTCTAAATCCTACCCCCAAAAGAAACTGTTCATTATATTCAACCACAGCAGAAATATCTGTTTGTACTTGAGAAAAATCAGATTTTACTAGGACTGAAGGTCTTAAAGTTATAGAATTGTTAAAGTCTATTTTATAAGCGGCAAAACCTAAAAAATGACGCCTGTACGAAAATTCTACACCATCATTTACCAAATAATCTATATTTGACTCTGTAAGATGTAAGGCAGAAAAACCTAAATCTAGGTTCGACGATTTGAAATATATACCTGCATCTATATCATAAGTGATTCCATTTACTTTAGAATTAGGTAAAAATAAGTCATTATGCAAGATTAAATTTTCATCATAATCCCCTTCAGGAGCTAAAAGTTTGGATCCATCTAATGCTAATTGGGCAAATGCTCCAGATGCTCCTATTGATAATGTATTTTTTTTTCCAATTTTAATATGATAAGCATACGTAAGAGCTATTTTAGTATTTCGCATTACTCCAATCATATCATTTTCGATATTTAAGCCAATACCACTTTTTAAATAATAGATAGGTGCATGTACATTAAAATTTTGAGTGGTAGGACTTCCTTTTAATCCTGTCCATTGTTTCCGAAAGACCCCATTGGCTTCTAATGATGTTGCTAAGCCAGAATAAGCTGGATTATAACTCAGAGGATTAAATGAGTATAAAGTATATTGAGGTACCTGCTGCGCCTGTAGCAATAAGGGAAAGCTAAAAGAAAGGATAAGTAAAAGTATATATCTAATCATATGAATAATGAATATAGTATTATAACGATCGAATAAAATTAAAGTTAATACTTTTCCTATAGATTAACTTAAGGTCTATTTAAAACTAAAGATGTCTGGGTTTAATTGTAGAACTATTTTACTTTATATAACGCTGCGCTGTTCTATTTATTAGATTATTAATAGCCGATATTTGACAATTAAGTCCTGTAAATAAAATCAAAAGACCTGAAGTGAATCACTTCAGGTCTTTTGATTTTATTATTTCTTCTCGTTTGTTATAACTTTAAGAATTTTATCGTTTCAGCATCGTTTCCATTCGTCATGCGAACAAAATAAGTACCTGTACTTAGTTTACTAACATCAAATGATTTATTAAATTGACCATTTATGGTAGAATTACCTCCTACTAATACTTTTCTTCCAAAGGCATCAAAAATATCAAATTCAATATCCATTGAATATTCAGTTGAAAATTCGATCGTAAATTCATTGGTTGCAGGATTAGGATATGACTTCATATTTGTAAGTCCATTGATATCATTTACACTTACTGAAGAAGAAGTACATACATCTGGATAAATAGCTAATGCTACATCAATTTCCCATGTGTTATTTGTACCATCATTAAATGAGTGCCATGAATTATCTCCCCATTGTTCCCAAGCTGTGGTTGGATTTGTTTCACCATTAGAATTTGTATTTACAGCTATTTCAGAACCATCACTATAGTCTAATTTAAATCCGATGTAGAAAGGACCTGTGATAGATACTATACCACCAAAATCAACAAATGTATTAGAATTTGCACTCACATCTGCTGCAATTGTTGAAATTGAAATGGATTGTGTTGCTAATTCGGATCCTGGTGTTCCATTATTATCAGACCAAATTACAAATTCTAAATTTCCACTTCCTGAAGCTAATCCAAAATCAAATTCTACACCATTGATATCAGTATAAGCTCCATAATCATCAAAGTATTCAGCTTTAGCGATATCACCAAAACCATTATGACCAGAAATATATCCCCCTGCTGCTTGACCAGTAGCATCGTTAATTATTAATGTAGGAGAACCACCATTTAAATGATTTAATGTAATACATGATATACTTGAACAATCAATTGCTGTTACCGACTGAGAAGTTCCATTAGATCCTTGAGCGTTACTAGCTGTCAATGTAGCTGTATAATCACCTGGATTATTATAGGTTACTGTAGGATTTTGTGAAGTTGAAGACGAAGGAGTTCCACCAGGAAATGACCAAGACCAGCTTGTAGGAGAATTCCCAGAATTATCTGTAAAAGTAACTGCCAAAGGTGCACATCCATTGGTAGAAGATGCATTAAATGAAGCTATTGGAGCTTGAGGTGTTACTTGACAAACCGTTGCATAATTATTGGAAACATTTTGCAAGGCTTGCGCAACATAATTTTCCATACGATTTGATTGTCCTGCAGAAAACATATACATACATGCATCATTGGTATAATCCATATAATTCATATGCATATCTCTAGAACCACATGAAGATTGAGAACTTGCTGGACAACCTCCACTCGCTCCCCCTTGTAAAGGAGTATCTGCTATTCCATCATCTACTGAACAACCACCATCACCCCAAATATGATTTAGGAATAAATAATGCCCTAACTCATGTGTTAATGTTCTACCTTCATTATAAGGTGCTCCAGGATTAACTCCTGAACAACCTGGGCTATTAGAAAATGCAAAAGTATTAATAGTAACACCATCTCCATTCCCTTGACCTCCTAATGGAGAATAACCTAAAACTTGTCCATTTATGTTTCGTACAAAAATATTAATATAACCTGAAAATGCTGGATAACTATCCCCATTAGATTGATTAAACGTAATGGCTGGTTGCCCTTCTGTTAGACCAGCACCTGGTGGGTGATTTTGTGTACCTAAACAAAATTGAACACAAGTTTCTCCATTACTTACCCCAGGAAAATTACTTGAAGCACCATTTGTCCAAAGGTTGATATCTGCATTTTCACCAGAATAATCATCATTTAAAATTTGAACTTGTCTTTCAGCCATTTCAATTAAACAAGACATATTAGGATTCGATATTCCTTGATAATGAATTGCCATTGGTAAAATAACTGGATTAGCACATGCTGATCTTGTTTGATTTGCAGCATTGAATGCTTCAAACTTTAATTTTCTTTCTTGGTATTCATGAGCATAGTGAACATCTTGCATTAGTGTTTGCATATGTTCTACAGAACCACAGGTTCTTTGAGCATAAGTACTAAGCGAAGAAACTAATAGTGTTGGGATTATTAAAAATTTAAGTAGGGAAACAAATTTCATAATTAATATTTATTAAATAAGATATAGTCAGATATGTGTTAAAATTAAATCTTTTGATTTATAAATGTATGAATTTCTTAGTTGCTATTTGTCGTCCAAACTGTAATTTAGCGATTATCATACCTTTTGGCAATTCACTAATTTCTAAATCATTTCCTTTTTGGACGATTTTTGACATTATTTCCTTTCCCATTAAGTCATATAAATGTATTTCTGCTTCTTGGACATTTGTATTATTATCCATCCAATCGATATTAATTTTATTCGTCGCAGGATTGGGGTTTATAGAAAGAAAATCTTCATCTAAAAGATCAAAATTATTTGAAATTTGTTGGCAATACCACCCCACATTTGGGCAATAAATTCTAGAAGCTAAAGTACAGTCCAAAACAAATGGATTTGGTTTTCCATCCTGATACCCTGCGATTTTCCATGTCCGGATCATTTCATCTAACAATGCTGGGTCATCATTATGCCATTGACACAAGGTACTAACTTGGCTATTAAAAAAATTAGGATCAACAGCATTGGCTTCATCTCTATACATTGTATAGAAATAAAACATCGCTCTTGCGATGTCGCCTTTTACCGATTCCCTTGGTTCAAAAAAACCATTTATATCTTCTGCATATAAATTAATGTTATTATTTGGAATGCTTGACATTTCTTGATCTTTATAAAACCATGTATCTGTAAAATTATCTTGTAAGTCGGCAAATGGCTCACTAGACCTTGCATTGTTCACTGAGGCTTTTGAAGGATATAAATGGTGCATGTCAGATTTTGGAATTATTCCAGACCATAAACTTTGAGGGTATACATGTTCTGTGTTAATTCCAGGACATCCGTCTCCTTGACAAGCAGCCGTAGTTGGATCAACACCAGCTGGCATGAATACTTGATACCCCGAATAAATACATTCCAAAGAATCATTCCTTTTATCTATTTGACCAAACAAAACATCTCTAGCATCATTATAGGATAAGACCGTAGAAGTTTTATAAGAATTTCTTAATTCATTAAAAAGTGATGTCCCACTTAATCCTTCAAAAATAGGCTCATTTTGAGCTTGTATGTTAAAAAAAAGGATAAATGTTAAGAATGAAATAAAAAAGTGCTTCATAATAAATTAGATTAGTCTTGGCGAATACATTTGATTGTATTAGTTTGCAAATTACCAACTTAGAACATCATTTTTGATTTTTAAAGCATTTAATATTATGAGTAGTAACTATTTTGACAAAAAAGATTTAAAAAAATTCGGAAATATCACTGATTGGCAAAAAGAAATGGGTGATAAGTTTTTCGATTGGTATGGGGAAGTCTTTAAAGAAGGTGCTTTAACTTCTAGAGAAAAATCATTGATTGCCTTAGCCGTTGCTCATGCTATTCAATGTCCGTATTGTATTGATGCTTATTCTGATTCCTGTTTAAAAAAAGGAGCTGATGAAGAACAAATGATGGAAGCTGTACATGTGGCTTCAGCTATTAAAGCTGGAACGACATTAGTATATGGAGTCCAAATGATGAATCATGTCAATGACAAATTAATGTAAATAAATATATGGCAATTAAACAAAAAGGGAAGTCTTTAAAATCAAAAGGTGCGAATCTGAGTCAAACTTTTTTCCAATTGGATGTTCTAAATGGGAAAGAATTGACAGATGCAAAATTTCCATTATTCTCAAATACTATAAAAGAAACAACTCAATTGTTTCCTTTAACTACCATTCCAACTGAAATTTTTCAATTGAATATTGGCAAGCTTTGTAATCAAACTTGCACACATTGTCATGTTGATGCAGGACCAGATCGGAAAGAAGAACAAATGACTCGTGAACATTTGGAACGTTGTATTGAGATTATTAAAAGCATACCTTCTATTACAACTGTAGATATTACTGGTGGAGCCCCAGAAATGAATGTAAATTTCAGATGGTTTGTAGAGCAGTGCTCTACTTTAGGAAAACAAGTAATTGACCGTTGTAATTTAACAATCATCGTTGCCAATAAAAAATATCATGATTTACCTGAATTCTTTGCGAAACATAAGGTTCAAGTTGTATCCTCACTCCCCTATTACAATCAAAAACGAACAGATAGTCAGAGAGGAGATGGTGTATATGAAGATTCAATAAAAGCTTTACAGATGTTAAATGCTGTTGGCTACGGTGTTGAAGGATCCGATTTACAATTGGATTTAG
>JAHDFV010000356.1 GCA_020627985.1 Saprospiraceae bacterium | reverse complement strand
AGCGATTGTCATTATCTTTAATGGTTTTCCACCCATTTATGCAGAAGTTTCTACCTCTTTACACATTCCATTATTTATTATTTTAATCGGAATTATCATGCGGGGAACAGCTTTTACTTTTAGGCATTATGATACACATGAAGATGAAACGCATAAATTTTATCATTTCTTTTTTAGAACGTCTAGTGTATTAACGGCCATGTTTTTGGGTATCACTTTAGGAGCAATGATGTTTGGAGAAATGGCAAATGATTCTACTGTTTCATTTGTCGAAAGATATATAAACCCCTGGTGCAATATTTTTTGTTTTACAATGGGCTTATTTACTACATTTCTTTTTGCATACATCGCCAGCGTGTTTATCATAGGAGAAACAGAAACCCAAGAAGAAGCCAACTATTTCGAAAAAATTGCTTTGAGATTTGGTGTAGCAACCTTCATTTTAGGAAGCATAGTTCTAATTTTAGCTTACATAAATCAAGTCTTATTTTTAGAACAATTTCTAAGTAAACCACTTGCTTGGATTGCTATGATTATTGCTACGTTACTAATTCCTATTTTATTAAAATTAATGAAGAATAAAAATAATATATGGACGAGAGCTATTGTAGGATTCCAAGTAGCCCTGATTATGTTTGCTTGGGCATTTTCTCAATTTCCGAACGTTATTATCTTAAAATCATCAGACAATATGACGTTATTTAATTCCATTGCAGGAGAAAGTACAATTTATTATTTAGTGATCGCTTTGGGAATTGGAGCTTCAATAATATTCCCATTTTTATTCTTTTTATTTAAAACTTTTAAAGGATAATAAGACCACCTAAATAAATAATAGGCAGCTTACTTCTGTAATCCCTGTTTGTTTAGTTCCTTTGTTATCAGTAAATTGAAGAATAAAATAAAATTATGTCAGTACGTAAAGTAGAAGTCAATTCTGAGATAGGACAATTATTAAGAGTGATAACTCACCGTCCAGATGAAGGAATAGGAAGAATAAGTCCAAAACACGCTGAAGAACTTCTTTTTGATGATATTGTCTATTTACCTAAAATGCAAGAAGAACACGATGTTTTCACACAAGTGCTTCAATCTTTCTTAGGAAAAGAAAATGTATTAGAAGTAGAACAATTGGTCTATGAAGCTTTAGAACATAACAAAGAAAAGAAAGAAACTTTACTAGACAAAGTAACGATTTACGAAGAGTTGCCCAAAAGAGATCGGGCACTTTTAGGACAATTAAATAATAAAGAACTCACGCAAACCTTAATAACAGGATATTGCGAATCGAAAGATGTAATCCTTTTTGATCCGATTCCTAATTTTATATTCACAAGAGATATTGCCGTTACCGTTAATGATCATGTCATCATAACCAAAGCAGCAAAAGAAGCCAGATATCGAGAAAATTTATTGACTCGTTTGATCTTTTGGGCGCACCCATACTTTGAAGCCCTTCATGAAGCTGGTCAAGTCATTAATTTGAATGATATAGACCAATTTCCTCCTTCAAAATTTGGAGAACAAGTATCAATTGAAGGTGGTGATATGATGACGGCTCATCCTGATTATATCCTTGTAGGTTCTAGTGAAAGAACAACAAGTTATGCAATTGATCTTTTAAAGAATGCTTTATTTGAAAAAGGAGTAGTCAAGAATGTAGTACAAGTGAATATTCCGTCTGCAAGATCATGTATGCATATTGATACGTTATTTACTCAAGTAGATGTAAACGATGTTGTAGCTTATAAACCATATATCGTTGATGGAAATGGTTCTAATGTCATCGTTCATAGAATTGATGGTTCTGCAAAAGTATATCCTTCTGTTAAAGAATTTTATTTAAATGAATTGAATTCTAATATGCGATTTATTCTGAGTGGTAAAGGAGAGTCTCCATATCAAGAAAGAGAACAATGGACGGATGGTTGTAATTTAGTAGCATTAAAACCAGGAGTTGCCATTACTTATGACCGCAATATTGTAACGAGTCAAGCATTCAAAGAAGCGGGATATAATACGATACATGCCGTTGATTTTTTAGAACAAGTAAAATCAGGTAAAATAGATCCCAAAAAGGTAGAAAAAACAATTATCAATTTACCTTCAGGCGAGCTATCTAGAGCAAGAGGTGGTTCTCATTGTATGACTTGTCCCATAGAAAGAGTTTCTATATGATAGAACACGAAGTCCATATTCGAGTACGATACAGTGAAACGGATCAAATGGGCTACTGTTATTATGGAAACTATGCCCAATATTATGAAGTAGGTCGAGCAGAGCTTATAAGATCAATTGGATTATCTTATAAGGATTTAGAAAAGATACATGGAATTTTAATGCCAGTAATGTCAATGAAAACTCGCTTCGTTAGACCAGCCCTGTATGATGAGAATTTAAGAATGGTAACTCAGTTAAAAGAATTACCACAAAAGACGATGACATTCCATTCTAACATTTATAATGAAAAAAATAAATTAGTCAATGGCGGTTATGTACGATTAGGTTTTATAAACGCAGAAAAATCTAAATCTTTATCAGCTCCTCAATTTTTAATTGAAAAACTAAGCCCTTATTTTGAAAATACCTAAGGCTGAAGATATTATTCAATATATAAAAGAACATCCTGCTACCATTTGGTTAATCGATTGGTCTAAAAGACGTTCTTTTCCAGGATTTTTTAAAGTCCCTATTTATGATATCGTTATGTTTTTGTATTATGAATCGGGTAGAAATGCAATTCAAGTTAGAGCAAATTCTATTGCTTTTAGTTTTATGCTTGCCTTATTTCCGGCTACGATTGCCTTGTTAACATTATTACCTTTTTTGCCCTTAGAAAATTTTGTAGAAACATTAGAAGTAAATTTAGAAGAAATTCTACCACATGCTGTTACTGAAGAAATCATGAAATTCATTCGTGATATTACTGAAACAACTAGGGGAGGTCTGCTTTCTTTGGGTTTCTTTTTATCCATTTTCTTTGCTTCCAATGGAATTATGGCATTACTACAAGGCTTTGATAAGAAATATGAAAAAACCACATTCTTATCTCGTAATTTCTTTATGCAAAGATTGGTCTCCTTACAATTGGTCATGCTATTAGCGACCACACTTGTTGCTTCAGTTTCATTAATTATAGGAGGCAACTTATTAATAGAATATATGGCAAATCATATTAAAGCGGATTCCTTCACCAAGATGAGTTTTTTCTTTATCCGTTGGTTGGCTGTTTTGCATTTATACTATGGTAGTATTTCAATTATCTATAGATATGGTCCAGCTTTAAAGAAGAAGTTTGATTTCATATCTCCTGGTGCTACATTGGCTACAATTTTATGTATTCTTTCTTCTTGGATTTTTTCTCTTTATGTGAATGAATTTGGATCTTATAATCAGTTATATGGCTCTTTGGGAGTTCTCATCGCTTTTATGCTTTGGTTAAAGCTAAATGCTTTCATCTTATTGTCTGGTTTTGAGCTAAATGCAGCAATTGCTGTTAATCGAGATCTGAAGAAGAAATTGGATTTAGATTAATTTATTATGCTATTAAATTTTTTTAATTGTCTTGCATAAGCTGAATTTTCAAATTTATGCTCTACGGAATTGATAATAGCTAAGATTTCGTTATTTTGGCAAACATTTCTAATAAATATTTTTTTAAGAATTTACTTATGAAACATACTTTTCTACAATTGGTATTTTTGACAACAGTC
>JAHDFV010000027.1 GCA_020627985.1 Saprospiraceae bacterium | reverse complement strand
ACTTGCAAAGAAATTAACATTATGTTCTTAAATCACTTCAATAATTAAAACCTCATTTTCTTATCATAGGATATTTTTTTTCATAAACTCATATTTTAATTTTGTGCTCTATTTAAACAAAAAATTATATAAATCATATTTATGGAATTATTAGATAAATTAAAATGGCGATATGCAACGAAAGCCATGAATGGTAAAAAAATACCTCAAGAAAAAATTGATAATATCATTGAGGCAATATCGCTTGCTCCTACTTCTAGTGGTTTACAACCTTTTGAAGTATATGTCATTACGAATCAAGAAACGAAAGAAGCCATTAAACCCATTGCTTGGAATCAATCTGTCGTTACAGATTGTTCTCATTTATTGGTATTTGCAGCTTGGGACACTTATACCGCTGATCGAATTAATACCATGTTTGATTTAACCAATACTGTTAGAGGTTTCAAAAATGAGGGCTGGGAGAATTACAGACAAATGCTTTTAAAAAGTTATCCTCAAAAAGATGCTGAAGATAATTTTAATCATGCCTCAAAACAAGCATATATTGCATTTTCTCAAGCCATAGCTGCTGCCGCATTTGAAGAAGTTGATGCTACTCCTATGGAAGGTTTTGATGCCAATGCCTTGGATAAAATATTAGGATTAAGAGAAAAGGGATTGAGAAGTTGTGTTATTCTTCCCCTTGGATATAGAGATCCAGAAAATGACTGGCTGGTCAATCTTGTAAAGGTTAGAAAACCTAGAAAAGATTTGATTACTGAAGTTAAATAATTAAACAAGATCAAATTATAAATCATTTGCTGTGCTTGATCTTTGTTTACTTTGCATAGCTAAGTTTAAGATATTTGTCAGGTGAACAAATACCTGATAAGACGGTTAAAGATTTGATCAATAATAAAAGCGGTTAGAGTAAAAACTCCAACCGCTTTTATTATAACGATTATTTCATACTTCTGTAGTTCCAAATATTAATTTTCTAATTATAAATAAATTTAGTTAAAATAAAAATTATCACTACTCATTTTGAACGATTAGGATAATTATTTGATGAAAGTCTAGCACTGAATGAGAATTTCCTGAAAGGTTCTTCTTCGTACTCTAATAGATTCAAATTGATTATTAGTTTTGATTTTTCAAAAAACCAGCGTAATTGAGTTGGTTTACCTTGTAACTTTTTCCAAGTTTCACGAATTATTTCCCTTTCACTGTTCTCAAACATTTCTGAAACAAAATTTTCTTTATTATCGAATGTTTCAGTTTCAGTAGGTTTTCCAATTAGTTCTATGAATCGATTAATATTGTTTAAAAAGTTATCTGGTATTTCTTCTTCATTGAAATCCAATATTATAAGTTTTATCTCATTTTGAGACATTGCAGAAAGACTTTTGATTTTAGACTCATTAAATGAAGGATTCGCAATTGTAAAGATTTCAAAATCACCCCTTGTTTTAAAACTAAAATGTATTTTTGATTCAACTAACTGGCTTGCTATTTCTTTATGGTTAATACCTAGTTTAAAGGGACCTATTTCTGTTTCCGATAAATGATTTAAATTCAACATTTTGCTAATTCGTTTTAATCCTAAAGAGGCATTGGCATATTTTATTTGTGGTAACGGGTACTATATGAATTACTTTTTACTTCAGATCATATCCTTTAATCTCAACAGCTTCTTTGTGCAATAAAATACTAATCGTTTTGTACTTAAAATAAGTTTTAGACATATAAATATATCCTTTCTCTTTCCCTTTTTCACCCCAGGAATTTTTTACTTTATAATACATATTCCCCTTTTGATCTTTTGCTGTTCCCACAATATGCATTAAATGATCATCTGTTGTTTTATAATTCTCAAAAGCTTTTTGTCGAATTTCTTGTGTAATTTTTTTCTCTTTTTGAGGTGATTTTAAAGCTACATCTTTTCCCTTTTCAGGTATGATCGCAACACCTTGCTGCGAAGAAAAATATTTTTCAGAAACATCTCCATCCCAAGCAATGGTATATCCATTATCTAAGGCTTCATCTGTAATTCTGACCAAATCATCAATAGGAATATTCAAATATGATCCATTCGAATAATTATCTGGGATTTCTAAAATAAATTCTGATAAAAATGGATGATGTGTAAATGAAGTTAAATTCACATAATTGCTTTCATCTAATCCTAAAGAAGCAGCAAAGGACTTGGGCGTATATTTTTTATTTTCAAATTCGAAACTTTCAGGTTGTTCTCCTAAATACAAGTCTAACACTTTTCTGTAGGCATTTTGCCATAAATCACCAATGGCTTTGTCTTTGATAATTTGTTTTAGCATTCCCTTCAATAAGGATAATAATTCAGTATGATCATGATAATCGGGATCTTTAATACTGGTAATATCTTCCGGAATTAATCCCTTATTTTTTAAAACGTACATCACATCATGCGATAAACTACCATCACTAAAAGTAGCTTCACCTTGCCGTAAGACATAATTTTGCGCCTTGTGTTGATAAATAGAATGTACAATATACATTTCAGATAAATCTACTGTTTTCTTATTGATTCGTAAAGCTTCTGATTCTAAAAAAGATAAGGTAGAAAAGCTCCAACAAGTGCCTGTATTGCATTGATTTTTAATCGAAGTATGTTCAATTTCTTTTACGGGTGTAAATTTATATTGTGCTTGAGAAAATTGAATAACGAAAAATAAAATGAAGAAAATAAGAGTCATTTGTTTCATAATATTCAAAGAATGTTCGATTTAATAATAATTAGTCAGAATAAAGTTAAACAAAATGGCTTCTTGATCCTTATGATCGAATATATTTGTGCAAGCAATGGAAGTAAGATTAATAGAACGAGATCAAATTGACAAAATAAAATGGGACAGTTGTGTGCATTATGCCAACAACGGACACCTCTTTGGCTATACCTGGTATTTGGATAATGTCGCAAAGGATTGGATGGGTCTTGTAGAAGGAAATTATGATTCCGTTTTTCCTTTAATCAAACAAGAAAAAACCTTGGGTGTTAAAGCTTTATATCATCCTACTTTAATTCCTAAATCAGGGATTTATTCTATTCATGTCATTTCAAAAGTAAGAGTTGAAACGTTTTTATCTGCGATTCCTGAAGAATATAAAATTCGGGACATCCGGTTTAATGAAGGGATTGGAGCACACAGTTTAGCCTCTATTCCCCATGAGACATTTAACAATTTTGAAATCCTTTTGAAGAATGGTTGGGAAAACATCATGAAAAATTATTCTTCAGAATTATTAGAAGTTTTACAAGATAAAATTTTTCAAAATTACTTCGCAGATTCTAATATTCCACCTGAAACGTTGACCGATTTTTACATGGAACAACATCCTAATGCCAAGGAAGAAGATAAGCATACTTACCTTCGGATCATTTATAATTTAATGCACAGAGGAACAGGATTTGGTACAAGTATGCGAAACGAAAAAGGCGATTTAATTGCAGCCAATTATTTTGCATATAGTCATGGTAAAATGATTAGTTTAATTCCGACGTGGAAAGGAGAAGAAGGAAAAAGAGCACTATGGAAATTAACAGATATGTTGATTCAATCCAATTCCAATCAGCCTTTAAAATTTGATTTTAATATTGCTATGGGTGATATTGGCGCAGAACATTTTGGTGCGAATAGAATCACATACAGAGGTATCCTTGAAAATAAATTAACGGGATTTAAAAAATGGTGGATTAAATAATTCCAATGAATACTGCTGACAAAAGATCATATCTTGAACTGCACATTGCCGTTTTTCTTTGGGGATTTACTGCTATTTTAGGTAAAGTTATTTCCCTAGAAGAAATTGCTTTGGTCTGGTGGCGTTTGGCTTTCACTTGTTTAAGTTTATTATTATTTAAATCCATTTGGATTGCTATACCCACCTATTCTAAAAAGCTCATTTTACAAATGATGGGCATAGGAATAATAGTCGCACTGCATTGGGTTTTATTTTTCGGAAGTGTCAAATATTCTAATGTTTCAATTTGCTTAGTTTGTATGGCGACAGGTTCTTTTTTCGCTTCGATTATTGAACCCTTTATTATGAAATATAAACATCGTTGGTATGAGATGATCCTAGGTTTATTTGTCATTCCTGGTATGTATTTCGTCGTCAATTTTATTCCTACAGAAAAGTTATTGGGCGTTTATTTTGGATTAATTTCTGCTTTTCTTGCAGCTTTGTTTTCTATTTTGAATAAAAAAATCATTGAAGACAATAAAGCCATCAATGATCATAAAGGAGTTGATCCTTTTGCTATGACCTTTATAGAGTTAGCTGCTGGGTTGATATTTTTAAGCATCATTTTTCCGCTTTATACACAATGGATGGGCGATACCCCTTTCCTTCCTAAAGATGCATTTGATATAGGATATTTATTGGTATTAGCATTACTGTGTACCACTTTCGCTTATGTTTTAGGACTTAGAGCCTTACGACATTTATCTGCTTTCGCTTCTACTTTAGTTGTCAACTTAGAACCCGTTTATGGAATCATTTTAGCCTGGCTTCTCTTTGAAGAAAATAAAGAGGTGGGGAATTATTTCTACATCGGTGTGATCATTATTATCCTTTCTGTCTTCAGCCATCCGTTTATTAAGAAGCGGTTTGAGAAATCTAAATAATTTACTTAAAATTTAAAATATTATATTTTTGAAATATTCTAAATTTCGATAAATAACTTTTTCTTTATAATCGTGTTCAACAATAATATTTAATAGAATTGTATCCTTTTCATTATCATTGACTATTACCATTGAATCCGAGCTAATATATAAAATACCATATCCGAACGTATTCAATTCATCTTCAACTTCTTTTTCATTAATTGGTAAATCAAGCAAAGAATCTCTTAGAATATAATACATTTCTAATACGCTTTTATAGCGAATAATATTCAGATTATAAGTAAAACCTTTAGCTATTAGATGTGAAGTATTATCTTCATCGTAATATTGATAAAACGTTTTTAATTTCCCTCCTTTTTGAATCAAATTATAATAACCACAAGTTGCATTAATTGTATCGCAATTATCCTCAATTAAATAATCTTTAGAAATATTAAATTGATCATCGAATGGATTATAATTCGGTCTCTCCTTGCAAGAGAAAAAAGTAATGAAAAAGATGAATAAGGTTATATATTTCATGGAATCTAAAGATAAGATTTGTTTTAATACTCTTTAATCGATTATCTATCTTTCTAGAGGTCATTTTCTCAGCGAAAAGAAATTACTGACCAATAAAACAAGCATTTTATATAAAATTCCTTTATATTGACCATTAAAATGGTCAATATGTTTAATACTATAGAAATAAAAGATGTAAAACGAGAAATCGGTGCTTTGGTAAAAGCCATTAGAAAACAAAGGGGAATTTCTCAATCTCAACTCGCTAAATCATTAGATGTATCTAGAACAACGATTCAAAATGTAGAAGTTGGAGAAAACTTTACCGTTGATACTATTCTCAAAATTTTAAAAGAAGTTGATTTATTGGAACAAGTTCATCATGAAATTTCTAAATCGAAAGTTCAAATCATGGATGCTAAATCCTTATACTAATGGCTTCCAATCAAATCATACAAGTTCATTTATTTGGTCAAGAAATAGGTAGAATTGGATTAGATGAGGATAAAAAAAGATCTTCATTCCAGTACCATCCCGATTTTCTAGAAAGCAACCAATTGCTCAATATATTCCCTAAAACGGGAATTATAAAAAGAACGCCTTTCGTTCAATTATTCAATCAATTTGATAATGCAACATTTAATGGAATTCCTCCCCAATTTGCAGATTCATTACCCGATATGTTTGGGAATATTATTTTTAAAGCTTGGTTAGATCGAAAAGAAAAATCCAATATTTCTGTCCTTGAACAATTGGCATATATTTCTAATCGAGGAATGGGTGCCTTAGAATATCAACCTGCTTTGGATTTACCTATAAATGCAACGATAGACTTGGATCAAATCATTCAAGTATTAAAAGATGTTTTAGATTTTAAAAAATTAGAAGAACAAGGAAGTATTAATAATCAAGCCTTGATCAATGTATTTAAAATCGGAACTTCTGCTGGCGGAGCTAGACCTAAAATTATTATCTCCGAACATAAAAAAAATGGAACCATAATACCTGGCGATTTAGAATATTCTAATGACTACCATCATTATTTAGTCAAATTAGCCTTGGAAGAAGATATAAATTATCCTAGAGAAATTATTGAATTTTGCTACTATCAAATTTTAAAGAAAGTAGGAATTCGCATGATGGATTCTAAATTAATAGATCATAAACATTTTGCTACGCTCCGATTTGATCGACAAAACGGTGAAAAGCAACATGTCTTAACGGCTACTGGATTAACGGGATGGGATTTTAAAGATGCGAAAATGTCTTCTTACGAGAATTTATTTAAACTGTGTTCCTTTTTAAAAATTCCTCATGCACAAATGGAAGAATTATTTAAACGGATGGTCTTTAATGTGATTTATGGAAATACAGATGATCATTTAAAAAATCATTCTTTTATTTATAATAAAGAAAAAGACAATTGGAATTTATCGCCAGCTTATGATGTTACTTTTGCTTTAAATCCTTTCCTTGATTTTAAAAATACAAACCGAGCACTTTCCATTAATGGAAAAAGAGATCAGATTCAATTATCAGATCTTAAAAAGATAGCAGATGATTTTACGATTAAAAATCCTACAGGAATCATCAAAGATATTCAAGGATTAAAAAATGAATTATTTGCTTTATTGGATGAACATGGTGTTTCAAAAAAAGTATCAAATCGGATATCAAAACAACTGAAGAAAATAATTTAATTATTTCCCATTATTAAAAATATAAAAACCCATTTGATCATTCCGATCTAAGCGATAAGAATGAACAAATTCATAATCAGGCTCAACGAAAGCATCTAAAGTATCTTTTTCTATTTTTTGAATCACACCTACAAAGGGTTCATCTTTTTGGTATTGTTGTAAAGCATCATACCAATTCATGAGAATTTTAATATCCTCGACTTCATTGTATTTATGAATATAATAGGGAATACTTGCAGGCTTTCCTTTTAAACCATCCACATAAACGGTAGGGATGGGTTGTTCATTTTTTTCCTGGATAATCTGAGCTACTTTTCTAGGACCATCCCAATATTTACCCAATTTCGGATAGACGAAAAAGGAAGCAGTCAACCAAAAAAGCCCTACAATGATTAAATGAAAATAAATCGATAATGTGAATTTTTTGCGGTATTGTTGAATGAAACTCATGATAGAAGCAAAAGGTAAAAAACCCACTGTTAGTGTAATCATTAATACGGCATCATTCTTTAAATATTCCTGACTAAAGAAATAAGCTAAAACCGTTAAACCAATGGTCATTAATATTTCTAAAAAAGTAAGTGTTTTCAAACCTGTTGATACAATTTTTTTCTCAGACAATTGTATCATTTCATGCGCCATCAAGATTGATATAGCAGGTAAACTTGCTAAGGCATATGAAGGTAATTTACTTGGAATAAATTCATATATCCACCAACCAGAAACCATCCATAAGGATAGCATTAATAATTCTGGATTTTTTCTTCTTAAGAATAATCCTTTTACTCCTTGCCATAATGCTGGAACAAAATACCTGAAATAGGGTATGAATGAAAAGGCAAATACGAATAAGAAATAACCTGGGGGACCTGTTTGTCCTTCAACAACAATGTCTCCTGATCCTCTTTTGAATATATACCAATCCAACATCCATTGCATCGTGACTCCATCATCTCTTTGCCAATATAAATATCCCCAATACAAGAGTGGAGCTAAAGCAATCGGTAAAAAGATCCAAGGGTGAGTCCGAACTAATCTTCTTCTATTCGAATTCAAAATTAGAGTGAGAAAACCAAAAATTCCCATGAAAATTAATATTGAAGGTCCTTTAGTTAAAACACCTAATGATATGGCTACCCAAAACATAACAATGTGAATCTTCTTTCTCCATTGTAGCAATGAAATTAAAGAAAAGGCAGCCCAAGTTTCGAAGAAAAGAAGTGTACCATCTGTAAATGCTATTTTGCCATAAACTGGAAAAATAAAACAGGTTCCACAAATAATAGAAGCAGTAATCGCTATTCTTCTGTGATACAATGCTCTACCGTACCAATATATCAGTAAAAGTGTACCAATAGAAAACAAGGAAGTACTAAATCGAATCGCAAATTCATTGTTCCCAAATAGTTTGACAAAAAGGGAAATAAACCACATGTGTAATGGTGGTTTCCGATGAATATCTGTCCAAAGAAACAACTGATTAATATAATCCCCTGTTGCTGCCATTTGACTACCAATCAAACCATAAGCAGATTCATCTTGATCTATTAGCGGCACTGCAGCATTTCCCATAAGTAACATGAGAAATAATAGAGGAAAAACAAATAACGGATGAGTTAATGTTTTATATATAAATTCAGTTTTCTTCATTCAATGTCAAATATACTATGTTAATTTTAAATTCAATGAACAAATGCTTCCTACTCGCATTCCATTCATATGAATTTCATCATTCAAACTCCAGTGAATACAAATGCAGACGAGGTCTTATCAAAATTTGATGCAGATTTATTTGTTGCATTAAAGCCTCCTTTTATGCCTCTCGAGTTAAAAAGATTTGATGGCTGCAAAGCTGGAGATAAAGTTCATCTTTGTTTAGGTAAAAAACCATTTCTACAATATTGGGATGCCTTAGTTACGGAGCACGGAGAGGAAAATGATTATTATTACTTTATTGATATTGGAGAACGACTACCCTTTCCCTTAAAAAGATGGACACATCTTCATAAGATTTACAAGAAAGAAAATGGTAGTATAATAGAAGATAATATTACGTTTCACTCCCCTTTTAAATTACTTGATTTTTTACTCTACCCTTTTTTATATTTCATGTTTTACTTACGTAAGAAAGTATATCGGAATTATTTCCAATAAAAAAGGGACGAAATAAATTTCGTCCCTTTTTTATTATATGCACGACGATTAACGTCTTCTCTTCTTTTTGAAGCCATCTCGTTTTGCACGGTGTGCTCTATCAGAACCGCCGCCTCTTCTTTTCTTATACCCACCTCTATCGCTACGATCTCCTCCTCGCTTACGATCTCTAGACTTTGATTTCGGTCTTTCTTTAACAGGTTCAACTACAATAGTTGCTCCATCAAAATCTTGACCATTTAAGGCTTTTTCTATTTGAGCTTTATATTCCTTATCCACATCGAAAAAAGAGAATTTCTTGAAGATCTCAATTTGTCCGATTTCTACTTTAGAGATTTCAGGAATATCATTAATCATCCCCATTAAACGGGCAGGATTAATATTATTTTTTTGTCCTAAATTAATATGAAAACGAGCATATTTTAAATGATCGTCATCATAATTACGATCCCCTCCTCTATCTCTACGATCTCTTTTATCTCTTCGGTCATTCTTATTTCGGTCTCGTTCTCTGCTTCCTCCAGAAGAATCATTTAAATCTCTAGCTCCTTTATAGTAAGATAAGATTCTATTGAACTCTACTGATACAAATTTCTTAATGACATCTTCTTTCGATAAATCATTTAAATTCTCATAAATCGCAGGTAAAAATTCTTTGATATTTTCTTCATCAACTTCCACTTGTTTTAATCCTTCAATTAAACTCATTAAACGGATTTCACAAATTTCTCTTCCTTTTGGTATTACTCCTTTTTCAAATTCCTTACCAATCTTTCTTTCGATTTGGCGAATTTTATGCGTTTCTCTATTGGTCACTAAAACAATAGAAATTCCTTTATTCCCAGCTCTGCCTGTACGACCAGATCTGTGTGTATATGCTTCGATTTGATCAGGTAAACTGAAATTAATAACATGCGTTAAACTGTCAACATCAATACCTCTAGCGGCAACATCTGTAGCCACTAATATTTGTAAACGCTTTGAACGCAAACGGTGCATGACAACATCTCTTTGCGCTTGCGATAAATCACCATGTAATGCATCTGCATTATAACCATCTTGAACCAGCATATCTGCCACCTCCTTGGTTTCTCTTCTTGTTCTACAAAATACAATACTGTAAATATTAGGATTTACATCCGCTATTCTTTTCAATGCTTGATATTTATTACGATGTTGCATCGTATAATAAATATGCGTTACATTTTTAGCTCCACTATTCTTTTCACCTGCTGCAATTTCATGAGGATTCGTCATGTATCGCTTAGCGATTCTTGCAATTTCCTTAGGCATTGTTGCAGAAAATAATAACGTTTGCTTTTCATCTGGAGTTGTTTCTAAAATGAAATCTAATTCATCTTTAAAACCCATAGAAAGCATTTCATCTGCTTCATCTAATACGACCCATTTCAAATGAGAAAGATCCAATTTCTTTCTTCGAATCATATCGCATACCCGACCTGGCGTACCTACAACTATTTGACCGCCTGCCAATAATTCTTTGATTTGTGTATCAATACGAGCACCACCATAAACAGGGATCGTTTTTATTTTCCTTAAATTCTTTGTGAATTTTTGTATGTCTTTCGCAATTTGAAGACATAATTCTCTTGTAGGACTTAATATAAATGCTTGTACTGTTTTCTCATTCAGATCAACTTGCTCAATGATCGGTAAGCTGAACGCAGCTGTTTTACCTGTACCAGTTTGAGCCAATGCCACTAAATCTCCCCCTGTAGTTAATAAGTGTGGTATTGCTTGTGCTTGAATGGGTGTAGGCTTTTCAAAACCTAAATCTTTCAATGCTTCATTTACTTCCTCTTTCAATCCTAACTCCGCAAAAGTTTCCATGATAATAATTTACCTTTTAATAATGGCTGCAAAGGTACGTTTAATTAATGGGATTAAACGTTTTGTATAGCAAAAGCTAAAGATTTACTTTATTTCTTTAAAATCGCTTTTTGGGAAACCAAGGAATTATACCTGATATATTATCCATAACCTCTTGATAATTGTTTCTACGTTGTAGCATTCTTTTATCAATCATAGGTATACTAATAAAAAAGAAAAGACATGAGATAATAATCCCTCCTGCAATGAAATAGTACCAATTTTCTGGGCTAGCAGCGCAACCAAATAAGAAGATTCCCCACCAAAACATCATTTCCCCAAAATAATTAGGATGCCGAGAATATGCCCATAATCCTGAGGTCAAAGTACTCCCCTTTTCCTTTTTATTGGACACAAATGTTCTTAATTGCTTATCGGCTGTATATTCAATAATAATAGCTCCTAATGTAACAATTGTTGCTATAATATCAATGAAATGAAAAGAGGCTACTCCATGCATATAAATCCAATACAAGGGCAAACAACCAGCAAAGACCATAAATGTGGGAAACAGCTGTATTCCTAACAAATCAACTAAAGGGAAAAATTTACCTGTTTTTTCATGCAAATCATCATATCGCCAATCTTGTTGGTGTAAACCTTGCCATCCATGAAGGAAATTAAAAGTTAAACGCCAACTCCAAAAATGAACGAGCGCAAATACAATGATATTCCTCAATTTATCTATCTCATAAAATTGACTTTGATACAAAAGATACGTGACAATTACTGCGGGTGCGACGGACCAGTAAGGATCATAAAAACTAGAATTATGGAAAATTTGAGAAAAGACAAAAATTACTAATGTCCCTGCAATATCAGCATATAAAATTTGCAATAACAAAGGTTGATCTTTAAAATAATACCCCACTGCTAAAGCCACTAATATAGCTATTACATAAGCTATTATCTGCCAAAACACCCCTTTCTTTTTCCTCGCGTCCATAACATCTGTTTAATAAATAAATTGATAACACAAGGATAAGAAAAAAGGGAGAAGGGTTAAACCCTTCTCCCTTTTAATTTATGAATTAATACTTTTTTAGCCTTCAAAGTGAAGTGAAAAAGTAAAGGTCCTTGAAAGAACTTTATCTAAAACATTAGATTCTTCTAGATCAGGGTTTCTCAATAAAATATTACTAATTCCTTGAGAAACTTTGAATTCTGGTGAAAGAATAAAGAACGGGAAGAAGAATTGAACTCCAACTCCATACTCAACTGTAAAATCTGTTGGAGAAATTTTCACCAATTCATTCGCTTGTCTTGCCTTAGAATCACTGGCTACGTCAAATCCATATTTTACACCAGCAATTAAGAAAACTCTTTTATCTCTATATGGCGCAGATTTCAATCGTACATGAAAAGGAATCTCTACAAAAACGGATTCTACTTTTCGAGTAGATTGATCCTTACCTTTAACATTGCTATATTCTAAATTTCTTTCAGCAAAAGATAAAGTAGGTAATAATCTAAAATCAAAATAATCTCCCACTTTTAAATTCGTTACAATTCCTAAATTAAAACCAGGTCCTGTAATCGATTTAGCTGAACGGATGCTATCATTCAAAATAAATTCTTCAGAATGATACACTCGAAAATTCGATTTGTTATACCCTAATGTAATACCAAAATAATATGGTTTCTTAGAGAATTCTTTATAATTATAATTGGCCCCTTTTTTAAATTGTGCTTCAACTTGAGTAGACATCATTAAGATGCAAACTAGCAGAACTAAAGAAGGTATTATTTTATTCCAGTGTATATCGAACATATTCCTAACGTGAGTGGTACGCATTCGTTAAATTTATAACCTGTATTTTCCATCACTTTCACAAAATCCTTGCCATTCGGAAAAGCTTGAACAGATTCATATAAATATTTGTACGCTTTTGGATCCTTTGAAGTGAATTTCCCAATCATTGGCAATATATTCTTGAAATAGAACAAGTATAATTGTTTGAAAGGAAACATTGTGGGTTGAGAAAATTCAAGGATCATTATTTTTCCACCAGGCTTTAAAACCCGATTCATCTCAGACATCCCCTTTTTCAAATTTTCATAATTCCGTACACCAAATGCAACGGTTACAGCATCGAAAGTATTGTCTTGGAACGGAAGATTCTCAGAATCTGCTTCTCTAAGTTCAATTAATCCATCTAAATTCTTCTTTCGGATTTTTTGCCGTCCTACTTCTAACATTTCTGTAGAAATATCAACTCCTATGATTTGTTTTGGAGATAAGGTATTCGCTATTTCTAAAGCAACGTCAGCTGTTCCTGTTGCAACATCTAAGACTTTTTGCGGATTAATATCCTTTAATTTTTCAATACCTTTTCTTCTCCAAGTCACATCTCTCCTTAAAGAAAGTACTCGATTCATTAAATCATAATAAGGGGCAATGTTGTTAAACATTTTAGAAATTTGACCCTTCTTATTTTCAGATTCACTGTATGGTTTTATATGTTCTGCCATAATATTCTCATTATATTATATGCAAACATACGAAAGCTAAAGTTGTTAAGGAATTTTAGTTAAAACTTCCAGCCTAAAGATAATTTTATGAGCCTTTCTCGATCATCAAATGCGATTCTTTCATCAAAAAACTCCATATGATTCGCATATCGCCCAAAATCACCTTCATATCTTAGATCCAAAGTAATCTTCCCAATATCAGCTCCAATTCCAGCTTGCCACCCAATATTTAAATCATTATATACTTGTTCGTAATCATTCACAATGTCTTTTACATCACTCTGACCACCCAAAGTTCTAGATGCAATTGCTCCTCCTTGGAATCGGATAGGTCCAAATTTCAAACCAATGTGTACAGGTAAATTCAAATCATATGTTGTTTCTGTTAAGTCTCTGATTACATTGGTATCAGAAACATCTTCCAATTGATAGGTAATGGAAGACATACTGGCATGTAATTCTAATTGAACGAAAAATTTCTTCACCGTTTGAACTCTTAAAAATAAACCAGCATTAAATCCTAATTCTGCTTGTTTGACATCTAAGGTAAATTGATCTAAACCTGCTTGATCCGTAATAAACAATTGACCAGGTTTAATGTGAGAAGTATGAGCTCCAATTCTTGGACCCCATTTTATTTTTTGACCATAAGTGAGGGTTGAAATAGTCAAAAAAACTAATACAATTAATAAATTTTTCATTTGTATCATATTTTAAAATTAGAATAAGGGAATTCTAATGGATAAGAATGTTTTTGTAACTAATACCTAACAAAACTAAAGCCAATTCTAAGTGAATAGCCAATATTTTATGATTCCAATAAAATTACTGTGACAGTCTTTTAATATAGCGCCTCTGAATTCGATTGGCTATCAGAGGCGATATAAATATGAATAATCGTCAATTTTAAAATGTCCAACCTACTGCAAACTTCATTTGCTTTTCATTTTGATCAAAGGCAATATTTTGATCAAAGAATTCCATATGATCTCCATAATTATTAAAATCGCCTTCATATTTCCAATCGATATTAAACTTCCAGATATCTAAACCAATTCCGACTTGCCATCCTAAATCTAGTCCATTAAAATTTTGAGCATAACCCTCATAAGATTTCAAATCTGATTTTCCTGCAATGTGATAATTACCAATAGCTCCTCCTTGTAATCTTAGGGGTCCTAATTTGACTCCAAAGTTTACGGGCATTGATATATTATGATAAGATTCAAGAACAGTTTCTTTTATGGGAGTTATTGTCCTTAAATCTTGAATTTCATAATCAGTTCTAGTAGAATTAATGTGAAGTTCAGGTCTAATGAAGAAATTTTTGCCCGTTTTTACCTGCATAAACATTCCAATATTAATCCCATATTGAGCATCTTTTACATTTAACTGATACCTATTTTTAGCAGAAGCATCAGGTATAAATAAATCATTCGCTTTAATATCTGAGGTACTCATACCGGCTTTGATTCCCCATTTGACTTTTTTATCTTTTTTCCTTTGCTTTTTATTTTTTTGTGCAAAAACGATTGAAGAAGAAAATAATAGCAGCATTAAAAGAAACATTGACTTTTTCATAGATAATAGGTTTGATGATGAAAAATAAAGATTTTGAAAAAGTAAATGTTTTAATCATATACGGTTTTAATTTTTATGGGCATTTAACGCCTTAAAAAATGAATCTCTTATATGAATGTGATTTTTTTTAACTTAGATTAACTTCTTTTGCAAATAATTAGGAGTTTTGTAGCAATAAATCAGATATCATGAAAATAAATAAAGCGGAATATGTAGCGAGTTATCCAGACATTCGGCAAACGCCCGATAACGGATTACCTGAATATGCCTTTATCGGCAGATCGAATGTTGGAAAGTCTTCTTTGATTAATATGCTATGTGATAGTAAAGGTTTAGCGAAGACTTCGCAAAAGCCTGGTAAGACTCAAATGATTAATTATTTCATCATTGATGAACAATGGTATTTGGTTGATTTGCCTGGATATGGTTATGCAAAAATTTCTAAAACGAAAAGAAATGATTGGCAAAGAATGATTGATGGTTATTTAATTCAAAAGCGGTCTTTGATTTGTGCTTTTGTTTTAGTTGATGCTAATGTTCCACCTCAAAAAAAAGATTTAGAATTTATTGATTGGTGTGGAAATATGCAAGTCCCTTTTGTGATTACTTATACAAAAACGGATAAATCAAAACCTAAAGAAATCGAAGTAAATATTAAAGCGTTTCAAGATAAATTATTAGAAACTTGGGAAGAATTACCTCAACAATTTATTACTTCAGCAAATGATAAAAAAGGAAGAGAAGAAATAATTGAATTTATACAAGGATGGAATAAAAAAATAGGAATCGAATAAATGGATACCAAAGAAAAATATGCTATTATTGGTGGAGGTCCATCTGGATTATCAGGTGCCAAAAACTTAAAGGATCAAGGAATTCCTTTTGATGCATATGAAGCGGCAGAAGATTTGGGTGGCCTTTGGAATATTAAAAATAAAAATAGTACGGTATATGAATCTGCTCATTTGATTTCTTCAAAACGAATGACAGAATTCGATGATTTCCCAATGAAAGATGAAGTAGCGGATTATCCTCATCATTCTGATTTATTAGAATACTTTAAAGACTATGCTACGCATTTTGGTTTGTATGAACATTATAATTTTAATACAAAAGTTATAAAATTAGAACCTCAAAATGATTTATGGTCTTTAACTACTGAACTGGGAGAAACAAAATTATATAAAGGTATAATTATTGCCAATGGATGTTTATCTCATCCTAATATCCCCAATATACCTGGTAAATTTGAAGGTGAATTTTTGCATTCGAATGCATATAAAAACCCAAGTATTTTTGAAGGAAAAAAAGTTTTAGTTATTGGTGCTGGTAATAGTGGATGTGATATTATTGTGGATGCTGTTCACCGGGCGAATCATGTAGATATGAGTGTTCGAAGAGGATACCATTTTGTACCTAAATATATTTTTGGGAAACCAGCAGACACCATTGGAGGAGCATTTACATTACCTCGTTTTTTAAAGCAAAAAATTGATAAATGGTTGTTGAATACTTTTTTTGTTATTAATCCTCAACGATTAGGATTTCCTGACCCCGATCATAAATTATATGAATCACATCCCATTGTAAATACACTAGTCTTATATCATTTGGGACATGGAGATATTCGAATTAAAAAAGATGTTGTTTCTTTTAATGGGAAAAATGTTGAATTTAAAGATGGTTCGTCCGAGGAATATGACATGGTATTATGCGCAACGGGTTATCAATTAAATTATCCTTTTATTGATAAAAAACATTTGAATTGGGGGGAAGAAAAATCACCGCAACTGTATTTAAATATATTTACGCCACATCATACCAATTTATTTGTACTTGGTATGGTGGAAGCTACAGGTTTAGGATGGGAAGGTAGAAACAAACAAGCTATACTCGTTTCTAAATTTATTGTTGAACAAAATAAGCAATCCAATAAAGCTCAAAATGTTATACAAAAATTTACATCTAATTCTCTAGATTTAAAAGGTGGTTTTAAATATATGGATATTGATCGGATGGCTTATTACGTACATAAAGACACTTATTTAAAACAAATCAAGAAGCATATCAATATGCTTCAATAAATATTAGATTAAAAATGTTGAATCCAAAAGAGTGGACCGTCATAAGTAAAACAGATGTTAGATGGGGAGACATGGACTCTTTCAATCATGTAAATAATACCATTTATTTTAGATATTTTGAAACAGCAAGAATTGATTATTTCAGGCATATTCATTGGCATTGGTTAAAAAATAAAGTTTCGAATAAAATAGGGCCTATTCTTGCTCAAACTTCCTGTCAATTTATTCAACCCGTTACGTTTCCTGATGATTTGACTATTGGGGTTCGAGCGACCAAATTGGGTAGAACAAGTATTGTACAAGAATATGTGGTCTATTCTGATAAACTAGGATTAGTTGCAAAAGGTGAAGGAGTAGTCGTCTGTTATGATTTTCAAAATAACACTAAAATTGAATTTCCTCCTGAATTAAAAAAGAGAATATTAGAAGCTGAGGTTCTTGATTTATCGGTTTAAATCCATATTTTTTAAACACTTTTGAAACTTTAGGGTTTCTTAGACATGGATACATCAAAACAAATCATCGGCTTCATTGTCATTTTATTAATAACCTATGCAGCAGCGGGTTTTGGAAGCATTGGAATGGGCGATAATATTATGAATTGGTATCCTAGTTTAAATGCTCCATTTTTCAAACCACCCAATTGGATTTTTGGTCCCGTATGGTCAATTTTATATACTTTAATGGGCATTGCAGCCTTTAGAGTTTGGAGAAAAGGATGGCAAGATCAAGGAGTTAAAGTAGCATTATTTTTATATGGGATACAATTAATATTAAATGCTTTTTGGTCTATTATTTTCTTTAAGTTTCATACTTTAGGTATCGCTTTGTTTGAAATTATTCTTTTAGAATTAACAATTATTCTAACCTATATTAATTTTAAAAAGATAGATAAAGCGGCTGCCTATATGTTAATCCCCTATATATTATGGGTTGCTTTTGCTACGATATTGAATGGAGCATTTTGGTGGTTAAATTAAAAGGTTGTAGTAAGACAAGAAACATATCTTGTCTTTTTAGTTTTATTGTATCGATTTATTTTTCCAGAAATAAGCAATTAGCTCATCATCCAAATAGGTAATAATTAGATATTCATTTTGTTTAAGTTCTATTATTTTAAATGCACTACTTCCTTGTATTGGGAATCCTTCTTCAACTTCTAAATTTTCATCTAGTAGATAGATTTTATTATTCGCAGAAAGACCTAATCTATTTTTAGTATTTTCAAATTCTACTTCAAAAACACTTTCAATAATAAAAGGAAAAGATAATGTTTTAAATTGTTCAAATTCATTTCCTTTATAATAATTAACTTTGATCAATGATTCATGATGAAAAATATAATCTTTTCGTTCATCACCGATAATATCTGAAAAAATAAATTCTCCCTCTAATGATTTTTTACTAACCGACAAATGAAACATTTCTCCTTTCGTATTGATTACTTTTATTTTCCCTTTCCCATTAGAAAGAATTATGCGTTCTGATGAAGGAGAAGAATCTATAAATATTTCTCCTAGGTATTCATTTTCAACTAGAACAGAAGAAAACCTCTTTTCTGCATTTCTATCTAAAGAAACTAAAGCATTATTTTTATGAATAAATAAAATATGCGATTCATCTTTGCCTTTTAAAAATTTCATATCATGAGGAAATGAAATTACATCTACTAAGGGGTTCCAATTTCGTAAAGGTTGTCCTTTTTTAGTCATATCAAAGCCATAATAATTCCCGTTTTGACAGGCAATTAAGCCATAGATCATTTCTCTATTGTTAAAAGGAATTAATTGAATTCCATTTAAAGCAGGTGAGTTTAATAGAATTGGAAAATTTTCTTTTTCGTTTCCAGATACATCCATAAAGTGTATTTCATTTTTAGTACTAAAAACATATCCATCTTTTTGGGTTTCAAAATCTGGACAATATTGTATCTCAGATTGGATGACATCATTTAATCTTTTTTTCCATAATTCTTTTCCTTCAAGATTATAAAATCGAAGGAAATTAAACTGATCTTGAATTGCAATAATTTCACCATCTTTAGAAGGCAATATAGAAGGCTGTAAAATAATAGTAGCATTCATTTTTTTTCTCCAAATTGATTTCAACAATTTAGATTCTTCATCATTGTTTTTAAAAGTATTTTTATGTTTAAATTCCGATATTCCATTACTATTAAAAATGCTTAAAACATCATTTGAATTTTCGGTATTTAAATAATAAATACTCCCATTCAATGTGTCTGAACATATTTTATCATTTAATAATAGAACGGCTTCATTATTACTTGCTAAAGTATTACTGGTCAAAATTTCATCTAAATAAAAATCTATAGCTTCCTTTTTATTAGCAAACAGAATATAATTATCTATTGCAATCGCAAAGGGTTGTTGAATACAATTTAAAAAAGATACATTGGATAATTCATTGCATAAATTAGAAAAAACTATTTTCTTGATTGGAAAAAATTCATCTTCAATCTCTTCAGAAATACCATATATTTTTTCTATCTTTTCCAAGGCACTAAGTCCATCTTTTTCAACTTCAAGTAGAACATAAGAATAATTTTCACCCAATGGGTTTTTCATTTTAAAATTAGCTCGAGTAATTCCATTTTCTGTATTAACAATCTTTTCTAATTTTGTAATTTGATTTCCTTGTAATTTGTAATTATGAAAATCACATTCTAGCAGAGATTTAGGTAAAGCAGAAAACATTTTTTTCCAAAGAGGTTTACCTTGGGAATAAGGTAATTTATAATTTAATATTTTTCCTTCATGTAAATTAAATTTCCCTTTAGAGATTACTTTTTCTTGAAACAGTAAATGTTCCATTTTTTGGGGTAACAATTGTTGTAAGGGCAAAAAAGCTTCATCCTCTTTAATCTCATTTATTTGAGGATATATATCATTTAATCGTAAGGATTTTTGCTTTTGACATAACAGACTTTCTTCTAAAATATATCCAGCAGTAGAAACAATCATTAAATCATTAGAAAATGAAAAATTCAATTTATGATTTTTAAAATTACATTGATATACTTTCCAATTTTTAAATTGATATTCTCTTTCTTTACTGTCTTGAATGATTTTCTTCCAAGCAGGGTTCGAAGGAAGTATCACTAAATCTTCTTTTTTATGAGTCAAAGCCCAAATTATAGGTTGATTTATTTCTATATTCTTTTCAATAAAAAAATTTCGAATACTATTTTGATTATTCATCCTGTTGATATCTGAATAATGAAAATATTCTATCTGTTTCGGCAAGCATGATGTTAATTCTTTTCCGTTTTGTTTACAACTCATAAAAGCAATGAGCATGAAAAAGAAAAAATATTTTATCTTCAAATTTAAGTCAATCATTGTTTTAAAGGCTACCTTTTATTTAAAACCAGTCATATTATTGTCAATATCATAATGATACCACCAATGTACATTGTTTACCACATTATTAAGTTTTATTTTTGCATTTAAATATTATTATAAAATTAATAACGTGTGTAAGATGTTTATACAACTTGTACTGCAAAGATTAATGTTTATTCATTTAAAAGAATCTAATGAACCAAAAAAATAAAAAATTATTCTTATTAGCTGCTTTCTTTGGATTTACTGCAGTCATCATAGGAGCATTTGGAGCCCATGGATTTAAAAATATGTTAGTGGATCATCAAATTGATCTTTATCGATTGGAAATTTATAACAAAGGAGTTCAATATCAATTTTATCATACATTTGTAATATTTATCAGCCTATTATTACCTGTTTCTCATAACAAATTAAAACGCTTAACAGCTTGGTTTTTTGTAATAGGCATCTTTTTATTCTCAGGTTCCTTATATTTGTTGGCGTTAAGAGATTTCATAAACATACCCACTTCAATTATAGGCCCTTTGACACCTATCGGAGGATTATTTTTTATCTTGGGTTGGGCTTGTTTGTTTTTGAATATTTTTAAAGAGAAAAATTAGTGTATTCTAATGAAAGAAAATTACAAAAATTACGTTTCTACCATGCGTAAAATTGCTGATATTGGTCATGCAATTGCATTACTAAGTTGGGACAAAGAAGTAAATATGCCTGTAAAAGGTGCTCCTTTTAGAACTCAACAAGTTGCTACTTTAATGGGAATTTCACATGAAATGTTTTTAGATCCTTCATTTGTTAATAATCTAAAAACATTAGAAAAAAATAAAAAATCATTAAAATTCAAGGAACGTAAAAATGTAGAAATTACGATAAAACATCAAAATCGTTCTAATAAATTATCAACTGATTTTGTCATTCGTCAATCTAAAGCGGTTTCTGAAGGATACCATGCTTGGTTAAAAGCAAGAGAAGCAAAAGATTATAATATATTTAAAGAATCTTTTCGCACCTTAATTGAATTAAAGAAAGAAGAATGTGAATTAGTAGGTTATAAAGATCATCCTTACGAAGCATTAATGGATCAATTTGAACCAGGTGCAAAAGTGAAAGATTTAGATATTCTTTTTACTGATGTAAAAAAACAATTGGTTCGTTTCACCAAAAAAATAGGAACACACAAACAAGTAGATGATTCATTTTTAAAGAAAAAATTCCCACATCAAAAACAATGGGATTTCGGATTAGATATTCTGAAACGTATTGGCTATGATTTTGAGGCAGGAAGACAAGACATTTCTCCTCACCCATTTACAACAAATTTTGCACCTACAGATGTTCGAGTTACTACTCGAGTAGATGAGCGCAATTTTGGAAGCATGACCTGGAGTTGTATTCATGAAGGAGGACATGCACTTTATGAACAGGGTTTACCCGTAAGTGAATATGGTTTACCTTCGGGGAAAGCAGTTTCTCTTGGCATACATGAATCTCAATCTCGTTTATGGGAAAATAATGTTGGGAGAAGTTTACCTTTTTGGGAAGCGAATATTGATCTGGTCAAAAAATATTTTAAAACCAATTTAAAAGGAGTTGGTGCTGAAAAATTCTTCAAAGCCATTAATAAAGTTCATCCCAGTTTAATTCGTGTTGAATCTGATGAATTATATTATCATTTCCATATTTTAATACGCTATGAAATTGAAAAAGGATTAATTGATGGTACATATTCTGTTGATCATTTAAATGAAGTTTGGAATGCGAAATACAAAGAATATTTAGGCGTAACTGTTCCGAATGATTTAAAAGGAATTTTACAAGATATTCATTGGGCTTATGGAAGTATTGGTTATTTTCCAACTTATTCTTTAGGAAGTTTTTATGCAGCTCAATTTTATGCTAAAGCAAAAAAAGATATTAAAGGATTAGAAAAGCAAATTGCTTCAGGTGACAATAGTCAATTGTTAGCTTGGTTAAGAGAAAAAGTACATAAACATGGTAGCACATATACTGCTGCGCAATTGTGTAAAAAAATTACTGGTGAAGAATTAAATTTCAAATATTTCATGTCCTATGCTGGGACGAAATATAAATCAATTTACAACATGTAATTTATTCCATTAGAGAAAAGCCCAAATGTAGATTACATTTGGGCTTTTCTTTTTAATACACTTATTATGGATCATTTATTAAAAGTAGGTTTAGCTCAAATTAGTCCTGTTTGGTTGGATAAAATAAAAACCAAAGAAAAAATAAAAGACTACATTGC
>JAHDFV010000026.1:16733-22825 GCA_020627985.1 Saprospiraceae bacterium | reverse complement strand
GGTCAGTTTTTAAGCGCTGGCAGTATGAAATTTGCCATGGAAAAAGTCAGCTATGCTGGTAACCATAATATCATGTTGACCGAACGAGGGACAACATTTGGATACAGTGATTTAGTAGTAGACTTTAGAAATATTGTAGAAATGAATGATTTAGGTGCGATCACTGTATTAGATTGTACACATTCCGTTCAGCAACCAAATACCAGTCAAGGAGTAACTGGTGGGAAGCCGAGAATGATAGAATCATTAGCGAAAGCAGGAATTGCAGTTGGAGTAAATGGAATTTTCATTGAAACACATCCAAATCCAGTTGAAGCGAAATCAGATGGTGCTAATATGCTGCCATTAGATAAAATGGAAAATTTACTAACAAAATTAATGCTTGTTAAAAAAGCTATTGACTAGTTATAAATTTTGTAAAATACTTGATAATTAAAATATTTTAACATAACTTTAAGAAAAAGCCAAATTATTATGAAAAGAGCGGTAATATATATCATGGCAATGTTTATCATTGGAACGATGTCCGCTCAGCAATCTGTTGAGAAGACATTGATCAAACCTGTTAATTTGAAGGGTAATACAGAACTTGTTTTAAACTTGAATGGAAAAGTTGATATCAAGAAATGGAAAAATGATTATGCTCAAGTTGAAATAGGTATTAAAGCCGTTGGAATTAACTCAACGGTATTAAAATCATTAGTGGCTGCAGGTAGATATAATATCACTGTAGGATATGATGAGGATAAAGTAAATTTAAGTACGGTTGCTTTAGCAAAAGCAATTAAAGTAAGAGGTAAAGAGCTGAATGATGCTGTAACATTTACCATTTTTGTACCTGATTATACAGTAATTAATAATATTGCTGATGGAGATATGAGTGCGATTAACAGCCAAAAAACATCTTTTTAATTCAGGACTTACTCATTAAATATATCTTAAAAAGGAGCTTGTGACATGTTAAGTAGTTGCAAACTCCTTTTTTTTATCTATAACTTTCTTATTTTAGTAGTGAGGAACAAACTATAACTTATATGAACGCCACTAAAATATTGATTCCCTTTATTCTATTTTTATTCATTAGCTTGAATATCAACGCTCAACTTAGAGAAACTTTTCATGATGTATATGATTTGGAAGAGATTGAGACTGTTGAATTAAAAGTAAAGGGAGACGTAAAATTCCTAAAATGGAAGGGTACAAACCTTATGATGGAAACAATTGTTGAGTTAGGAAACGCGACAAGAGGAATTTTAAGATATTTAATTAAAAAACAACGATACGAATTAGTTTCAGATTCTGATGGAAGTAGATTAACTGTCGCATCATTTGATCAGGAACGAAAAGCAGTCATTACACAAGATGGTTCTTGCGATGAATATATCGGTGTCATTATATATATCCCTGAAGATTATGAAGTCCATAGTGATAGTCTCATTGTTAAATCAGGAGTAAGTTTAAATGAAGAAGAACCCGTTGTAACTGGTGATGAATAAATAAATACTCAAATAAATTTAAAAATATATAAGCAGCATTCTGAATCCTTTCAGAATGCTGCTTACTTTTGTGGGCTATGTATCAACAAATCGAAATTGCTATTTTACCCAAGGATCTTCATAATGATGATCTCTTAAAATCACTCGCTTTAAAAAAGCTTCAATGGGATGATGATAATGTAGTAGTAAAAATAAAAAGACGATCTATTGATGCAAGATCAAAACAACCCCTTTATCGATTACTCTTAGAAGTATTTAAAGATGAATTGCCTCCGCAAGTAGAACCGATAATTGATAAAATTCCTGTTTTAGAAAAAGAGAAATCAACTTGTATTATTATAGGCGCAGGACCAGCTGGATATTTTGCAGCATTAGAATTAATAGAACTGGGAATCAAACCTATAATTTTAGAAAGAGGTAAAATGGTTCGAGAGAGAAGGAGAGATTTAAGAGCGATTCAACAATTTGGAGAAGTAAATCCTGATTCAAATTATTGCTTTGGGGAAGGAGGAGCAGGTACCTATTCTGATGGGAAATTATATACCCGTTCTCATAAGAGAGGGAATATTGCAAAATCACTTCAAATTTTAGTTGAACATGGTGCTCAATCTGATATACTGATTGATGCTCATCCTCATATCGGTTCTAATAAATTGCCTAATGTTGTTACCAATATCAGAAATACGATCTTAGAGAAAGGAGGAGAAATTTTATTCAATACAAAGGTGGTTGATTTTATAATACATCAAGATAAAATTGAAGGTGTATTCGATGAAAAAGGTAAGGAATATAAAGCTGATGCTACCATCTTAGCTACAGGTCACTCCGCTAGAGATATTTTCCAAATCCTTAAGAATCATAACATTTCAATGGAATCTAAACCTTTCGCATTGGGTGTACGGATTGAACATCCGCAAATGTTGATTGATCGGATACAATATAAACAGACCAAAAGAGAAGAAAACTTACCTGCATCCAGTTATAAATTAGTTTGTCAAGTAAAGAATAGAGGTGTTTTTTCATTTTGTATGTGCCCTGGAGGATTAGTCGTTCCTGCTTCAACTGCCCCTGGCGAAATAGTAGTCAATGGAATGTCCATGTCTAGAAGAGATTCTGCTTTTGCCAATTCAGGAACAGTGGTAGCTGTCGAACAAGAAGACCTTCTAGCTTTTCAAGATCAAGGAGTATTTGCAGGATTAGCATTTCAAAAACAAGTAGAACAAAATATGTATAAAGCAGGAGATGGATCTCAAGCGGCACCTGCTCAGCGATTGACTGATTTTGTTCATCAAAAGGTGTCTAAATCATTACCGAATACTTCTTATATCCCTGGTTTAATTTCTGCACCCCTTCATTCTTTATTGCCCATACCTATTTACCAACGATTGCAAGAAGCGATTAAGGTCTTTGGAAAAAAAATGAAAGGTTATTATACAGAAGAAGCTAATGTAATTGGAACGGAAAGTCGAACAAGTTCTCCCATTAAAATTCCTAGGGATAAAATAACATTAATGCATGAAAATGTTGAAGGTTTATTCCCTTGTGGTGAAGGAGCTGGTTATGCTGGTGGTATTATTTCTGCGGCAATGGATGGTCAAAATGTTGCTCGAGGAGTCCATCAATTTTTGAACGGAAAATAAAACACCCTCTTCTGTTCAAAAGAGGGTGTAATCCATAGAGTGTTCACATGTTTTGATTATTTGAAAATCAGTATTAATGCTGTTTTCTAATCTAAACTAAGATTCTAATAGTATAGAAACTCATAACTTTACTAAGTTATCATTATATTTTAATAAATTTAATTTTGAGTCAAAATCTATGGTGAAAAAATTATATTTTAACTTTTAACCTGTCACATATTGCTATAAATGAGTAATTCAAACTCCTTTTTTAATCTATTATTGCAAATTCTAATCCTTGGTGTTTTATTTATAATGGGTATATATGTTTATTTTAGATATATTGAAGGGCATTCTATTTCTGAAATAGCAGATCAAATCGATCAAGTAGTTGAAGACACAGATCAGTTAATGGATGAGATGGATTCACAAATCTCCTTTGTAACCTCTTTAGAGAATTATTTACCTAAAACAGAAGAAGATATTATAGTAGAACATCGTTTTTATACTTTATCCTATTCTGAAAAAGATGAACAAGCAAAATGGGTAGCCTTTGAATTAACACAAGATAAAGTCAATAGTTTTATTGCGAAGCGAACGAATAATTTTAGGGAAGATCCTTTGGTTCCAAAAGGTTCAGCTTCTATATGGGATTATAAAGGAACGGGCTATGATCGAGGACATTTATGTGCTGCTTCAGATATGACTTTTTCTGAAACGGCAATGTCTGAAACCTTTTACATGAGTAATATGAGTCCCCAGCATCGTTCTTTTAATCGTGGAATTTGGAAAGAATTAGAGCAACAAACGAGAGATTGGGCTAGGGCCAATAAACATCTATATGTCATTACAGGACCTATTTTGGCGAAAAGAGCTTCTAAGAAAATTGGAGATAATCGAGTTACTGTTCCAAAAGCTTTTTATAAAGTCATTTTAGATTTGAAACAGCCAGATCAAAAAGCCATTGCTTATATGATTCCTAATGAGAAGCAAACGAAACGATTAGAAGAATTTGAAATGTCTGTAGATCAGTTAGAGAAAATAACAAATATTGATTTTTTTCCTGCATTGCCTGATCAACAAGAGCATGAATTAGAGTCCGATTATAATCCAATGTATTGGATTTATGATGAAGAAAGATATCAAACACGTTTGTCGGAATGGAATTATGAATAGGAGCTCACTTATTTTTTTAACTTTGTCTGCAATTCTATAGCAATGAAAAAATCACCCGTCATATTATTCGAAGATGATGATATTATTATCGTCAATAAACCTCCTTTTTTTCTTACGGTGCCAGATCGATATTCTCCAGAGAAAGATAATTTGTATGCTTGGTTGAATAAAAAGTATGGTAAAGTATTTATCGTACATCGTTTAGATAAAGAAACGAGTGGAATTATTGTTTTTGCTAAAAATGAAGCAGCTCACAGGGATTTAAGTCGGCAGTTTGAAGCAAGAACAGTCAAGAAAATATATCTTACATTATTAGATGGAGTGGTACACCATGATGATGGTGAAATTGATAAGCCCATTTTATTACATAAAAATGGGCACCGAATGGTCGTTTCAAGGAATGGAAAAAATTCTGTAACTGCTTATCAAGTTATCGATCGTTTTAAGAATTTTTCATTGGTGGAAGCACAAATTAAAACAGGTCGTATGCATCAAATCCGCATTCATTTTGAATCGATTGGTTACCCTTTAGCCGTTGATTCTATTTATGGGCGTAGAGATGGTTTTTTATTATCAGAAATTAAAAAGAAAAAATATCGTATCGGGAAAGAACAAGAGGAGAAACCTTTGATGAGCCGAGTAATTTTGCATGCTTTTAAATTAACAATTGTTCATCCTACATCCAAAGAAGAAATTAATTTCGAAGCAGAATTACCAAGAGATTTTGCAGCAGTTATTAAGCAATTAGATAAGTGGGGGAGATAAGATTATCTTCTTTTTCTCCTTCTTCTTTGCTCGTATTTTCCAGATAATTTTCTTTCTTCCTCATGGTTTAAAAATAAAGCGAAGCGTTTGATAAAACCCATAATTCCTAGGAATACAAAATATCCAATGGTCATAACGATAAATATCCATTTAATCGAACCCACTTCATTAGGGTTTTCACCTGTAATTAAAAAGGAGAATATTCCAGATGCAATAGCTAATAAAACATAACAAGTCATTGACTCTGATAAATAGGTCATCATATTTTTAGCAGGTATCCAAAGAATGGAATTAAAAATTGCGAAAACCAACATAAAGGCAACGCCAATCATCCAAGGAAAAGAACGAGCTAAATCTTCACTTAAATTCATCATAGAACCAAATCCTCCGATGATGACTACTCCAATAAATGCAGCAATTGCTTGCTTTTTGGGAGAAATTTCATTGGCTAAAAAAGAAGAATTATTTTTTTCCATGAATTGGCTTTAATAGGAAATAGAAATTAAATCAATATTGTTTAACAAGATATCTGTTTTATTCAAAAAATGTTTGATCAATTCTTTTGATGTATTCTTTTTTGACTAATTCAGAAAAAACTTTTTTATATTCTTTTCCGGTTGTTCCGATACATAAATATTCATTTTTCGAACAGCCGATTCTCCCTCGGCTCTTCGAAAATTGAACTGAAGCATCAATTGCTTTTATTTCATTTTTATATTGATCCTTTTTAGGAATACAAAATTCATATGATACCGCTACTTTACCATTTTGAGGTCCCATTAATCCTTTATCATCTAAAGCTGAAAAATCAAAATTAATTTTCGGATGACTCTCAAATTGATCTAATTTTTGATGACAACTTAAAATAGAAAAAGCGATTAAAATTAATAAATAATATTTCATAGATTATTTTACTTTAATCCTTATTCCTTCAGAATGACTTGTGAATTCAGGTGCATACATACATTGTATGGTTGTAATTCCATTAGAGAAATCACCTTTATGTTGGACGCGCAAAGGATATTCAAAAACATAA
>JAHDFV010000026.1:0-16723 GCA_020627985.1 Saprospiraceae bacterium | reverse complement strand
TTTTGGTAAATAATCAAAAAAGAAATTCGTACTCGCATCTCCAGTTGATTCATAATAACCCAATCCTCCCTGATATTTATATTGACTCAATACATTAATAGGTTCTAAAGAAGAAGCTCGAGCATCTTTCATATGAATATATTCCATATCCCGATCAACCCTTAATTCTATTCTTACTTTAATTTTATCACCTGGATTTAATTCATTATCGGAAATGGGTTCAATAATAGGACCCGTTGAAGAATTCTTTTCTTTAAACAATTGTTTTTTAATGGTTAAAGGTGTTTCTTCAAACGTAGTAATTCGATCTAAATCTTCAAAATATTGCCAATACATAGCACCCCAGGCTACAGAAGAATTTGGATTAGTCACGGTTACTTTTCCTATGGAAGGTTTAATGTCTTTAACATTGAATTTCTTTTTGAAATAACCAGTTCCTGCTTCTTTTTGAATATCAGAAGTATCTAATTTTTTTCCTCCAATTTTAATCTCTACTTCTTGGTTTTCTAATAACCAATGATCACCTCTCATTAATAAAGCATAAACAGCCGCAGAAGTGGCTTTAGTTGTTTTCCAATTTTTAGTTTGTTTGTTTTTTAATAACCAAACTTTCAAATCATTTACAGCTTGTTCGTCTTTTGCGACTTCATCAAAAGCTTCAATTAATAAAGCATGTGTTTCTATTGGCATTTGATACCAAAAATAGCCAGCATTATATTTCCAATACATTCCTTGCTCTTCATCATTTAAAGATTTTTCTTTTAATGATTTCATAATTTCTGTTGTTGTTGTAGAATTAAATTCTCCAAAACGATCTAAGGCTAGTGCCAACATGCCTTGTTCATAAATACTTTTATTCACCCAATGTTTTGTAGCTTGTTCTAAATAAAAATTTAGAATTTTTTCAGCATTAGGATTTAATGGAAAATCTGTAAAAAAAGAACGAGCATATAAATAATGAATCACTAAATTATTTAAATGGTCATCTTCCATTTTTAATTCTTTATTCTTAGCATATTTTTTTCTTTGTTCATGATATTCAATAAATCGCTCATCACAATAGCGATTGGCTTGTTTCCACGTTCTAGATACTTGACTATTTTTACGAATATCTTTCACCCCTAATCGATCCAAATGTCCCATTCCCTGAACAATATGTTGAGTAATAAACCAACTGTCTCTTCCACCAGGGAACCAAGAAAAACCACCATTACTTAATTGTCTTTCAGTGATGGTCTGTAAAGCTTTTTCTTGTTCACTTGCCATTCGATTTAAATCAAATAATAATCCAATATTTCTTTTTTGATCTGCTTCATTTTCTGCATCTAAAACCCAGGGTGTTTCTTCCAATAAAGCATATTTTAATTCTTGATTTTTTGACAAATTCGAAACCAATGCGTCGCTTTTTGTATTTTTCCAATTATTAAAAACAGCTTTAATTTTCGGGTGATTATTAGCAACAGAAGTTGCCAAACTATTAGCATAAAAACGACTAAATATTTGCTCGGTACATTGATGCGGATATTCCATTAAATAGGGGAGTGACTGTACCGCATACCATGCAGGATTTGAAGTAAATTCTAATGATAAATTATGATGAATTAAAGATTTAGATTGATTAGAATTTTGCAATTTGGTAAATTCAAATGTTTTTGTTTTTCCTTCTCGGATGGGTAAAGGCAAACTTTCCGTTACAAGCATTCTATTCGTTAAAACAGGTAAAGCATCTTCTTCACCATCAGAAAAATCTCCTGCTTTTACTACTACTCGATGTAAGACTGCATTTATTCCTCCAACAGGAATATCTAAATTCCATTTTAAAGCATTCGATTGTCCAGCTTTAACTGTAAATGGAATTTGAGCATTTTTATTATTTAATTTTATATCTATGGGTTCATTTGTTATCGCATCAAATAATTGTAAAACAGCCGTTCCCGATAAATCATTTTTCGTTAAATTACTCACTTTTGCTGCATACTCAATTTGATCTCCTTCCCTGAAAAAACGAGGAGGATTTGGCATGACCATAATATCTTTTTGCGTAACGATTTCTTTTTTTGTTTGACCAATTTTTAAATCTTGCGTATGCGCTAAACCTAAGAATTTCCATTTGGTCAATGCCTCATTCATTGTAAATTTAATAATAATATTGCCCTCTTTATCTGTATATAAATTGGGGAAAAAGAAAACCGTTTCATTTAAATTGGTTCTAACTTTAACATCAGAAAAGTCTTCTTTTTTCTTTTTAGTTTCTTTAATATTATTATCAGAATCATCATTAGTATTTCCTGCAGTCCAACCATAAGTAGCTGTATCTCCAGATTCCTGTTCAGTAATAACACTCATTGAAACTGGAGCTTCCATAACTTTTTCTTCTAACCTAGAACTAGAAACAACGACTTCTCCTAACTCTCCTGGAGCAGATGGAGAATACATAGTAGGTGGTGGCGGAGCATAAGTTTTATTTTTACTTCTTTTAAAACTCCTCATATCATAACTAGATAAAGGGAAACCAAACCAATTTAAATTTCTATGAATTCGATTCATATAATGATTCGAAAATTTATTTAAATTATTGCTATAAAATTGACTATTATTCGTAGAAAAATATTTGGCTCTTAAATAAGCATTAGATCGACTGCTATGGAATAAATTTAAATTCCATTCATTGTTGCTAAATTCATCTAAGGAAGCATCATACATGGCAGCTACCATTTCAGCTGCAACCTTTTCTCCTTTTGGACCTATTAATTTAATTTGCCATTCTTCTTTTTGTCCAGGATATAATTTATCTCTAAATGTAGCATATTCAATTTTTAATTCTTTATTCGTCCAAGGGACTCGAATAGTATTTCTTTTTTGGAAAGGTCGATTAGAATGTACCATAGAAATATGATAATGTAGACCCCCTCTATGTTTTTCTTCAATCGGAATATTTAATTTTTTCAATTGTTTAATGGAAACCCATTCTTTGCGAATAATTTTATTTTTATGCTCTACTTCAAATAATACTTTAGCATCTTTAAAATAAGATTGTAAAAGAATTAAAGCAGTATTATTTGGTTCAATTACTTTATGGTTTAAAAAAGCAAAAAGGGCTTCATTGGTTGTAAAAAAATTTTTATTTTCATTAAATACTTCGAATGTTTTTTCAATTTTAATTTCTTCTCCGTATTTATCTTTAGTATTTAAAATTAATTTATAATGACCAGGAGAGAATTTCGTTTTAGTTAGACTTATTTCTTTTTTATTGGACGTATCAAAATTACCATTAAAAACTTCTTTATTTACTTTCCAATTTTGTATCTGATCTTCATCTTGATAGGCTCGATTCGGGAAAGCATTTTTAAAAGCAGATTCAGATAACATTTGATGGCTAGGTTTTTCCCATAACCGATTTATGAAAAATCCTGGAGTATTTAATTGTTGAATTTTAATAGTTCCTTTTGCTGCTTCAAATTGACCATTTAAATTTTTAGATTGTAAAGCAAAAGAATTTATACTATCCGAATGAATTAAATTTGGTACAGCAATATTCATAGATAAAGCAATGGTTCCTACTTTTATTTCTTGTTCTCCAGTTCTTGTTTCACCATTAATGTCCAGGACATCTGCAATAACAGAATAATTAAATAAGGGTTTCGTTTCTTTCCGTATTGAACGATCTGGGATGGCATCGAATTTAATTTTAAATTCTCCATTTTCATCTGTAGTGGTTTCTCCATTTGTAATTTCCATGATAGGAGAAGAAGGACTCGGTCTCCACCACCAAGACCAATACGGATATCTAGCTTTTCGCATAACACGATAAGTCACTTTTGCTCCATCAATATTATTTCCTGCAAAAGCTTTTGCAATTCCTGTTACTTCAATTTCATCATCTAATTTATAACCTTTTCTAATGGGATTAAATGTGACTTCAAATTTTGGTCTTTTATATTCTTCGACTCTTAAATAAGTGGTATTGGATCCATTTTCAAAATCAGCGGAAATAGACATCCTACCCATTAATCCAGATTGAGGAGCTTGGAAAGACCCTTGTATTGTTCCGTATTCATTAGTCGTCAATTCGATAGATTTTATTTCTTTCCGATTAACATCATCAAAAACAACTTCTATTTTTTCATTGGTTAATATTTGAGGTTGACCTTCTGGTGTAGTCATGATGGCTAATCCCTTAAAATAAATCGTTTGTCCAGGACGATATATTTTTCGATCTAAAAAGAAATGAACATGATAAGAATTTTTATCTCTTCTATTATTCTTATAATTATAATAATTATCTTGAACATAAATTAAATCTTCTCCTTTTGAGATTTTTATATTAAATGATTTATCTTTTAATGAAGGAGAAGAAACATAACCATCTTTATCTGTTGTAGCAATACCATTACTGACATAATTATATTTTCTAGAATTCGAATCATATTTTTTATGTAAAAATTCTATTTTAGCATTCGAAATAGGGAATCCATTTTTCCGATCAACTATATAGAAAGATTCATTTCTTTCTTCGTTTTTTCGATGGAAAAAAGCCAAATCAGAAATAGTAGTTTCTAACCAAAATAAAGCTTTACTTGATTTATTAAACAAACCATTATCAGATCCTACGATAATATATGTACCATGTTTTAATGGATCTATTTTTAATTCAGTTGAATGTTCCCTTAAATTTTTATCTGATGGTAAATTTATTGAACTAATATTTTTTACCGTCTGCAATCGATTAATTCGATTTAATTTTGCATCTCTATTTTCTCCTCTCCATTCTTCGATTTCATCATTGGGTAATTTTAAAATTTTATATGAAAATTTCTCAATGTTTTTATATTGAATCAATATGGGAAAAGCTTGATTAGAAGGATATATTTTTTCTCCAAGGATATTAATAGATTTATTTCTTATATCGGTTAAAATATTACTACAAATTGAAGCGCCATATGATTCTGGAAAATCTTCAATAGCATTAACACATGTTTCTTCTGCTAATAAAAAGTGATTTTTATATTCTGGTTTTTCGATTTCATTATATTGATTTCCCCATTCTTTATATTGTGAAGCAATATAAAAATCAATTTCTGTTCTTGATGGATGGCTATTATATGTTTTAGAAAAAGATTGTAAAGCTTCCATATAAAGCTCATCTTTTTTACTTGCTATACTTTTGTTTTTTACAAAATTAAGGCGTTTTAAATTTACATCAATTAAAGCAGAAGGTTCTTTATCTTTTAAATGAGTTTTAATTAATTCTTGATAAAGCACTAAAGTTTTATATTGATGATTTTCTATATTATCGGTTTTAAATTCATAAGAAGAAAAAGTAGCTGCATTAGAAAAAACTTCTATGTCATCAATATAAAAATTATTAGCTGGTTGAGTTAAATGAGATTGGTCGTTTTCAAAATAATTAATGGCTCTATGTGCCAAAAAATCATATAGGGTGGGTCTTATTTTATCCTCAGCTTTTGTTGCTTTATTATAATTAGTGATATCATCAAAATCTGAAATTTTAATTTTCTTAGTATCTGAATTATTAAGTGATTCTAAATACAAACGAGAAGCTTCTTCTTGTAATTTTTTCAAAGACCAAGTTCTAATATCTTCGGGGACAAATTCACCCGTATCTGTTCTGTTCCTAAATTTCCAATAATTTTCATTGATGTACTTTTGATACAATTCTGCTACTATAGATTGTATGATTTGTTTAGAAGGATTGGAAGCAATTTCAATTTCTTTTTCTAAATTAAAAATGGCTTTAATTCTTCCATCTTCTTCTAAATATGCAGTATATTTTCCTTTGTATAATAATGTTTTAATTAATTGTGAAGGATTATCTTTTTTCTTGACTTTCTGATATAAGATTTCAACTTTTTCTAAAGCAGATTTTGGGAGTCCTTTATTATCTAAAGAATCAATTTCCCTCCATTCTTTTTCATATTTTTCATCGTTGAAAACAGGCATATTCGTATTGGATTTATCGGTATCGAAGCCGTATAGGATTATTGTAAGAACAATTAATCCTATTAAGGCAAATAGTATATTTAATTTTTTCATCACTTTAACAGTTGATTTTTATCCAAGATAAGATTTATTAAACAAAAGTATGATATGAATGTAAGACGAACCTTTTAAAACATTGGGTGGGTAGAAACGATTGCTTTAACTCCTTATTAACGAAGTCACTATTGAGTGGCTAGCGTTTTCATTTCTTTTGCTTTTTCATGACCCAAAAATCGATCAATCAAATGATGTGCTACATAAATTACAGGAGTTAAAAGAATGGCCATCAAAAATTTATATAAATAATTATTTAAACCAACTGCCAATAATAAGGCAAATGTCCAGGGAGAACCATAACTTGGAAACAACATCGGACCAAAATAAAAGGCAATGGATAAAACAACAAAACTATCTATAAATTGAGAAACAAGGGTTGATCCTGTAGCTCTAAGCCATATCTTACCTTCCCCAGTATATTTTCTAATCTTTTGAAAAACAATAACATCTACTATTTGACCAATTAAAAAAGCAACAACAGAACCGATAATGATCAACAATCCTTGTCCAAATATACCTGAAAAAGCATCTTGTAAATTAGAGATGCCAACATTAGATTTACTACCAATCCACCATTCAGCAGGAGCTAATCCAATCGCTAAGTAGACCATGAAAAAGGCATAACAAATTAGCCCTACAGCCAAATATGAAAGAAATCGGACTCCCTTTTTTCCATAATATTCATTGATCACATCTGTCATAACAAAAACGACTGGCCATAGCAATACTCCAGCAGTATATTGTAACGAAACTTCTTCACCTAAAAGAGAATAAGTAAAAAGAGAAAAGCCAAAAGTTGTTTCCATTTGGAAGATTTTCACACCAATAAATTCAGCGATTAGTGCATTGGCAATGAAAAACCCACCTAAAATGATAAAAAGTTGACTTGACTTATTTTCTAATATGTGTTTCACGCTCTTAAATTATGCTTTTGAAGTGATAAATATTGATGCTAATAGTGCAAGAATCTTCCTATATTTCAGTTTCAAGTAAAAAAAAGGATATTCGTAACAAAAGTACAGCAAATAAACGATTCGTTATCTAGTGAATAAGATCTTTAAATATAAATATTTTATATACCAACTTACCCGAGTCAGTGTACTTTCTAGGTATAAAAAGACGAGACTAGGACTTTTTTGGATGCTATTATCACCTATTCTTACAGTCATAACTTGGGTGATTTTGCATAAAGCAGGTATTTTTAATCCAGGAGATACTGGCATTGCTTATCCAGCGTATGTTTTTTTTAGTTCAACCTTATGGACTTTCTTTTTTGAAGCTTATCGTTCAGTAAGTGAAAGTGTAACATTTCATAGTAAAATGCTTTTGAATCATAAATTACCATATGGTACAGTTGTAATAGAGCGTACTGGTTTTCATTTAGCCAATTTTATTATTCCTTTATTGATTAACATTCCTGTAATATTAATCTTTGGCGGTTCGATAGGATTCTCTGCTTTATTTTTCCCTTTAGCTATTATACCTTTACTTTTCATGGGTATAGCACTAGGTATGTTTGTCGCTGTTTTAAAAGTTGTGGCAGTTGATTTTTCAAATGTAATTGATGAAGTCATTAAAGTGGTGAAGTATTTAACCCCAGTTGTCTATGCGGCTAACGCTGATCTTGGATTTTTATCACATATTGTAAAGTGGAACCCTTTGACATATTTAATTGGTTTTCCTAGAGATATCATGCTAGGTTTAGGTACTCAATATATTTCTGGTTTTGGAATTACTTTATTAGCAGTTGTAATTTTCTTTTTATTAGCATGGAGATTTTATACCATTTCTACACCTTTATTAGTTGAACGATTATTTGGGAATTAATGGAGAGAAAAAATAACATATCAATCCATATTCATAAGGTCAGCAAAAAGTTTTGTCGAGATATCCGTCATAATTTAATGTATAGTTTTAAAGACGTTTTGAAAAAACAAATTGGACTTCCATTATCAACTCATAAATTAAGAAATAAAGAATTTTGGGCTTTAAAAGATATTTCATTTGATTTAAAATCAGGAGAAATTACAGCGATTGTTGGTATGAACGGTTCTGGTAAAACCACATTGAGTCGTATTATTTCAGGTATTTTCCAAGCAGATGAAGGAGAGATCATCAAAAATGAAGCTTTAAAAATTACACCCATTTTTACTTTGAGTTCTGGTGTTCATCCCTTATTTACGGGTAGAGAAAATATTTTTGTAAAAGGAGCTGCATTTGGTTTATCGAAAGAAGAATTTGAAGAAAAAGTTGAAGAAATTATTGCATTTTCTGAAGTAGGAGAGTTTATAGATTCGCCAGTGGGTAGTTATTCCTCTGGAATGAAATCGAGATTAGCTTATTCCATTGCGATTGCCACTAATCCTGATGTATTAGTGATAGATGAAGCACTTGCTGTTGGTGATACTGTTTTTAGAGCGAAATGTTTTGATCATATTCAACAATTTGTTCAACAAGAAAATAAATCTGTTATTTATGTTACGAACCATATTCATAAAGTTTTGCGAATAGCGAATCGAGTATTAGTATTAGATAAAGGTAAATTAGTCAATGATACGTATGATGTAAAAGAAGGATTATTGTTTTATATTAAAAATTGTTTTAAAGGACAATCTCCAAAACGTAAAGAGGGATTTATTAAATTAATTGAAAATTGGAATATAAATGAATAATATTCCAAAACCGTATAAAATATTAATTGAAGCGTCTAAATTATATCAACCTCAGCAAGATGGAGTTAAAAGATATGTGACGGAATTAATAGAAGCATTACTATTGCTCGAGAATAAGAATAAAAATATACAAATAGATTTATTATTCGGTAAGAATTTTATTCCTTTACAAATATTTTATTCCAATGAATATAAGCAGGGTGTAATTAAGAAAAATTCTGGAACTTATTCCTGGGAAATCCAAAATTTTAAAATGGGATTTACTATGGGTATTTTATCATTTTTAATGAATGATTTTCCCAACTTTAATTCTAAAGTTTATACTTTTTATCGAAGTAGATATTATCCTGTAATGTTAACCCAATTAACTAGATTAGGAAAGGGGAAATATTTGGAAGTTATTGACAGAATAAATACATATGATTTAATTCATATTCCATTGCCTCAAAACGTATTATTTTTTGATAAAATTAATACAAAATTATTAGTAACGATACATGACATTTCTCATAAGTTATTCCCTGATTTTCATACGAAAGATAATATAAAACGTGCTGAAAAAGGAATGCAATTATCTTTGAAAAAAAAGAGTCATTTTATTTCTGTATCCTATTCAACCCAAAAGGATTTTACAGCTCATTATTCTATTCAAGATCAAAAAATAAATGTTATCCCTGAAGGAGTAAATATCAATAAATTTAAAAAAACAGAAGAATCTATATTATTGTCAAATGGTTTACTAAATACTGAAGTTAAATATTTTTTGTGTTTAGGTACATTAGAACCTAGAAAAAATTTAATAAACACGATCAAAGCATTTGAATCTTATATGAAAGAGAGTCAGGAAGATATCTATCTAATTGTTGTTGGTGGTAAAGGATGGAAAAATAGAGAAATTAAAAAAGAATTAAAAATATCATCAAATCAAATTTGGTTTGAAGGCTTTGTAGAAGAAGAAAAATTAAATTCTTATTATTCTCATGCTATTGCATTAATTTATCCTTCTCTTTATGAAGGATTTGGTTTGCCTTTATTAGAATCTTTAGCATGTGGAACTCCAGTTATTTATGGAAATAATAGTTCAATGCCAGAAGTTGTACAGGATGGAGGAATACCAGTAAATGCCAATAATATAAATAGTATAAAAGGTGGAATTCTTCTATTGTTAGATGAAAATAAAAGAGAAAAATTTTCAAAGAAAGGATTGTTAAATGCAAAGTTAAATTCATGGGAAAAAATGGCCTATCAAACATTTGAGTTATATGAAAATTTAATTCTTGTTTAATATGAAAATAGCCATTATAGCGGATAGTTTAGATAATCAAAATGCGGGGGTTTACAATTATACTCGATCGGTAATAGATGCCCTTGCCCAAAAAAAGAATAGAGCACATCAATATATTTTAATTCGTCAAAAAAAAGAAGCACATTTACCTTTTAAACAAATCATTGTTGGAAATATAAAATTACCTATTGGATATGCTACTTTTCGCTTGTTTTTTTTAATACCGCAAATATTAAAAAAAGAAAAAGTAGACGCTGTTTTTGAACCTGCTCACTTTGGTCCTTTTAATTTACCCAAAAGAATTAAAAGAATTACCATGATTCATGATCTAACTCCAATTTTATTTCCAGAACATCATAGATGGCATAGTCAATTTTTACAAAAATTATTTCTTCCTATAATTTTAAAAAAAGCTGATTTAATTTTAGCGAATTCTTATCATACTCAAAAAGATATTATTACGTACCAACCTCAAGTAGAACATAAAATTAAAACAATTCATTTGGGTAGAGATCATTTTTTTTACCCTGATAAAAATAATTCAATTTTAAAAGATTTAAATATTGATCAATATTTTTTGAGTGTAGGAACAGTTGAGCCTCGTAAAAACTTAGTTACCTTATTGAAGGCATTTACCTTATTTAAAAATGATAATCCTTCAATTCAATTAATCATAGTTGGAGGAATGGGTTGGAAAACAGAATTATTTGAAAAAGAATTAGAACAACATCCTTATCGATCAGAAATACATCTTCTTGGTTTCGTAAAAAAGGAAACGTTACGGCATTTATATTCGAATGCTTTAGCATTGATTTATTCTTCTTTATATGAAGGATTTGGATTTCCAATCTTGGAAGCATTAAGTTGTGAATGTCCAGCAATTGTCTCCCAGACGTCAAGTATGCCAGAAGTAGGTGGTCAAGTGTCACATTATTTTGATCCTTTGGATATAAAAGGTTTAAAGGATAAAATGGATTTAGTTTATAATCATAAACATGAAATAAAATCCAAGGAATTAAAAAAGCAAGCTTTTAAATTTTCTTGGGAAAAATATGTTGAATTTTTTGAATTAGAAATTAAAAGCCTATTTGATGACAAATATTGAATTTTTTAAATAATCTATTTTTGATATCTAGATAAAAGATTAACTTTAAAATTCAATATTTAAAATAAATTTGAAATGAATAATAATTTACAAAAAGTATTTTTATCAATTTTCTTCATTTCATTAATAACGACTGCAAATGCACAAATTGTTATTAATGAATATTCTGCATCGAACTTATCACAGTTTATCGATAATTTTCAAAAATATGAAGATTGGGTAGAACTATACAATACTTCGAATACATCTGTTGATTTAACAGGTTGGTACTTGTCAGATAAAGAATCAAATCCGACCAAATGGCAAATTCCTGCTGGAACAACCATAGAGCCTAATGGCTTTCTTTTATTCTATTGTTCAGGAAGAGATGGACTTTTAAATGGAGAATTACATACGAGTTTTAAATTATCTCAAACAAAAGGAACAGATTTTGTGGTATTAACAAACCCTTCGGAATCTATTATTGAAAGTACACCTTTGGAATTAACCTTGGTAGGTCAATCTAGAACCAAAAGTATGGATGGTGGATCAACTTGGGTCATTGCTGAAGATCCAACGCCTAATAGTCCTAATATTACTCCGACTTTTACGAGTCATACTGCAACGCCTTCTATGAACATCGAAGCAGGATTTTTTAATGGTGCAATTACAGTATCTATTCAAAATAATGAGCCAAATTCTGTTTTACATTATACCACAGATGGAACATTGCCTACAGTATTTTCACCTGTTTATAGTACACCTATTAATGTAAATACGACAACAGTGATCAAAGCAAGAGCTTATAGTAATGATGCTTCTATTTTACCAGGGAAATTAGATTTTAATACCTACTTCATTAATGAAAATTTCAGTTTAGATGTTTATTCTGTCGCTGCAGACGATGTTCAAAATCTTGCGAATGGTCAAGGAGATTTAATACCTGTTGGATCAATTGAATATTTTAGAGATGGAGTACGATTAGAAGCTACTTATGGATCATTAAATAGACATGGTCAAGATTCATGGGCTTTAAATCATAGGTCTATAGATTGGATTACTAGGGATGAAATGGGTTATACCAATGCTATAAACCAACCCATTTTTGATTTTACAGAAAGAGACAGCCATCAAAGGTTAATGTTTAGAGCTTCAGGTGATGATAATTATCCAGCTTTGCAAGGCAACGATCCGGACCAAGATGGTCCGCATACAGGAAGTTGTCATATTAGGGATGAATATGTACAAACCTTATCTAAAGAAGGAAATATGAAATTAGATGTTAGGGGAGTACAACGTGTAATTTTATTTCTAGATGGAGATTATTGGGGATTATATGGTTTAAGAGAAAGACCAGTAGATCATGATTATACAAAAGAATATTATGGTCAAGGTAAATATGATCTACAATATCTTTCTACTTGGGGAAGTACTGAAATAGAATATGGAGGGCAACAAGCTTTAAACGATTGGGGGGTATTAAGAGACTTTATTCTTGATAATGATATGTCTTCAGATGCAAATTATCAAATGGTAAAAGATAATATGCAGGTTAAAAGTTTAATAGATTATATGATTGCAAATCTAGCTACTGTTGCTAAAGATTGGTTAAATTATAATACAGGTTGGTGGAGAGGATTAGATCCAGAAGGGAGCCATAAAAAATGGGGTTATATCCTTTGGGATATGGATGCCACTTTTGGTTATTATATTAATTATACAGGAGTACCCAATGAAACTCCTTCTGCTGAACCATGTGATATTAATGAAATTTCAGATTATATGGATCAATTCTTTGGGAATTGGGGCCCAGGAGATCCTGGAAAACATGAAAAGATTTTCTTGAAACTACAACAAGAAAATGAAGAATTTAGACAATTGTATTATTCTCGTTATGCTGATTTAATCAATACAGTATATTCCTGTGAAAACATGAATGAAACGTTTGATCGCATGATCGGAGTCATTGAACCTGAAATGCCTAGACAAATTCAAAGATGGGGTGGTTCTTTACAGGAATGGCAAGATAATGTAGAAATTATGAGAGATTTTATCAATGCTCGTTGTTCTCAATTACATGACGGTGTTACAAATTGCTTTAATTTAACAGGACCATTTGATATAACATTAGAAATTGAACCTGCTGATGTAGGAGAAATTGAATTCAATACTTTAAATAGTATTGATGCTTTCCCATGGACAGGACAGTATTATGGTAATATGGAAAATTTAATTGAAGCAAAATCGAAAGATAACAATTATACTTTTGATCACTGGGAAACAGCAAATGGTAGTGTAATTTTCCCAGATATGTTAACAGATAGTGCAACAATTACGCTTACGGGTTCTGATACTTTGACAGCAGTATTCGTAAACACAACAGTAGCTGTTGATGATATTGAAGAAATAAATGAATTTGTTGTGTATCCTTCAATAACAAATGATCTTGTTTCCATTAAGTTTGGATTAGATAATTCAGCAGATTTAACATTTGAAATTTATAATCTTTTAGGAGAGAAAGTAGCATCTTTACTTGAGTTGAGTCAGTTTTATACAGCTGGTGATTATAATCATGAATTAAATTTATCAGATTATAATATAGCTGATGGAATGTATTTATTGACAATTAGTTCAGGATCAAATTCTAGAATTACTTCAAAGATTACTTTAACGAAATAAAGTACTTTATTACAAATTAAAAAAAAATGACTTCATTTTTGAAGTCCTTTTTTTAGGAATAAATATTTGAGTATACCTTAATTTTTCCTTTTATTTATATTTAATTAATAATTAGTACATTTGAAATCTATTTTCTGATCTATATTGAAAATAGAATTTATTTTTACTAACAAAACATAAATTGTATTGTTTGACTTTTCGTCATTAACGAATTATACAGAAAATCCACCTGTTTTATTAGTTTTATTAACGGTGTTATTTTCTTTTTTCCTTTCTGGATTAATTGTATTTACTTACGAGATGACAACTCGTGGAACTAAACGACCTGACAATTTTATCCAATCCTTATTATTAGTATCAATTGTAGCTTGTACAGTGATTCAAGCAATTGGTGATAGTTTAGCTCGAGGATTAGGTATGTTAGGCGCTTTGTCTATTATAAGATTTAGAACTACGTTACGGAATCCCAGAAATATGGTATTTATGTTTTCCTCTTTAGCAACAGGTATTGCTTGTGGAGTATATGGATTTGAAATTGCATTTTTGGGAACCATTGGTTTTTGTTTAGTTGCCTTCCTTTTATATTTTACACCATTCAGTAAAAATCAAAATTTAGTCGGTGCTCTTAAATTTGAAATAGATAGAGAACTGGGAGATGAAAGAAGAATTTTTGATACTTTACATCAAAAAGCTAAACATTATGCATTAACGAAATATACGGTATATAATAGAAGAGAGGATTTGCCAGATGGAGAAGTGAGTACTAAGAAAAATGGAATTGCTTTTTATGAATATTCTATTAGTTTAAAAAAACAATCCGATAGTTGGGATTTGACAGATTCCTTATATGAATTACCTGGAGTGAAAAATGTCCGTTTAAGTTTTTCTGAGCAAGATGAATCTGAATTAATATAATTATGCTACGTAAATTAAGATTCAATATTATTTATTTATTACTCATTCCAGCAATATATTTCATATTGCAGGTTAATTGGGATCAGCAACAAAACACGGTGACCTTTTATGGTTTTGCTGAAAATAAAGAAACAGAATTGAATTATAATAAATCTGTTGAAGTAAAAAAAGTACACATTACACCTGGAAAATTTGTAACCATTGGTGATACACTTCTGACTCTTTTAACTCATTCTGAGATTGAAGTAAAAATTAATGACGTTGCACATCAAATAGAATCTATAGAATTAAAAGATCAAATTAAAGTTTCTGCAATAAAAGAATCCATTAAAAGATTGGAAGTTACTAGAACGACAAAAAAAAGTGATATTTTATCGGACATAAAAACACTTGAATCCGAAATAAAATTAAATCAATCCGTTTTATCGGAATTAAAAAGCATTGATGTACAAGGAATGGATATGACCAATTCACCAAATGCAATGAAATTAAAAGCATTAAAAACAGAATTAGTCATGGTAGATAAACCCATTGATGCTGAAATTGCTAAATTAAGATTAGAACTTTCACAAGTATCCATTCCTTCTAGGGTAGAAATTGATAAATTGACAAAGGAATCTAATATCCGTAAAAGAGAAGAACAAGAAGTTTATGTCTTAGCACCATCAGATGGCTTGGTTGGTAATATACATTGTAAATTAGGCGAAAATATTACGTCATTTAAATCCCTAATTTCATTTTATGAACGCAATCCCACTTTAGTAAAAGGATATGTTCATGAGAATTTAATTTTACAAGTTGAAGTGGGAGATACTTTAGATGTAATTTCGAGTTATCATCCAGATAATAAAGTAATTGGAACCGTAGCGGGGCTAGGTTCAAGAATTGTTGAAATACCAGAGCGATTAAGAAAATTACCTGAAATTAAAACCTATGGTAGAGAAGTATCCATTCAATTACCACCAATAAATTCTTTTTTACAAAAAGAAAAAGTCGTGTTAAACTTGTTAGATGTTAATCCTGAATTAATGAATGATCAGACTCAAGTGAATACAGGACGAAAAGATGAAATCACGATTCCTATTAATTAATTGAATTCCTGCTTTATGAATATTATGATTAAGTTTGGGATTTCTATTTTATTCATTTTAGTTTTTTCCTATTCTACTTTTGCACAAAATTTATTTTCCTTTAATGATTTAATTCAGAATTCAATTCAAGATACTTCCTTGTATTTATTTAATAAAGAAATAGATTATTTAAAAAATAATCCTTTCACTATTCCATTATTGGAAGAGATGGAATTCCGTACTAATACAGATGAATGGGATTTAAGACGGCAACAATATACGTTTAGAACTCGATTTAATGGTTGGAAAAGGTCATTATAGAGATATTCAAAAACAATTCATAAAATCTCATGAAATAGAAAATGAACTTTTATTCACAAAAAGAATAGAAGATATTTATGCCAATTATTTAGAATATTATTTTGCTCACCGATTCATCGCAATGCGAGAACAAGAAAAATTAATTCTATTAGATAAATTAAAAGTTTATGACATTCTAGCAAAATCAAATAATGATTTTAGAGTCAATAATTTAATAAGTACGGAAGATGATTTTTATGAAGTAGAATTAGATATTTTAGAATTAGAAGCTAAAGCAAATAAATACCAAGAAATGCTTGGTTTACGTTCTTCGTCAGATAATAATTATTTAATTGACACCCTTGGGTTTATTCATTATTCTTCTGTAATTTCTATTTTTAATTCTTTAGAAAATAATATTGAAAACCATCCAGAAATCACTCTTCGAAAATCTCAGTTGGAAGAAACATTTATTGAATACGATATAGTAGAATCTCAAACCAAAAAGATTTTAGATTTTGCACAAATAAGATATGCAGGAAGAAATAATTTAACCCTTGGTAGAGAATTTTCAATTGGTGTTGGTGTACGGATTCCTACCAAAGGATCTGAGACTTTAAAATTAAAAGAATTGACATTAGAAAGTATTGTTGATGAAAAT
>JAHDFV010000355.1 GCA_020627985.1 Saprospiraceae bacterium | reverse complement strand
GAGATTGGAGTTTGTTTGATGAGGATGAGGAAGGGGAGTATGTGGTGGTGGATATACTCGATATCTTTGAAGATTATGTTGTTGATAGTATTTTGACGTTTACAGACCCAAATGGTAATCCAATAAAACTACCATATAACAAGATTACAAAAGTCAAATTTTCAACTGGAGCTGAAAAATTTATAAGCAATAAATATTTACCAATAGGTAGCATATATGAATTTGGACTTTACGAGGGTGAAATAGAAGTCATGTACAGATATTGTAAACAGGGAAGTCAAGGTCTTTTTAAGACTTTAAAAGATAATTCCAGCTGTGATGGAGAAGTTCTCAGTTTTGAATCTAGTGCTATAAGTCCTGTTATTTTATGTAGAGCATTGTATGATGGGATTTATTTGAAAATAAATTACGTAGCAATAGAAGACTATGAAAAACCTGAATTTTTGAATTATGATTGTTTTGTTAATTATTTTTTCACGTCAACTCCAGAAGGTTATACTTCAAATGGTAATATTTCTACTATAAATAGTGAGAATAAATCACCAGAATTTGATGATTTACTTTATCTAGCATTTATCTCTACTTATCCAGATTTTTTAGATATATCAGAACTTTCAAGTTTTTATATTAATGTTTTTCCAAAGGTATTTAAAGATTTAAATGACTATATTTTAATATGCAATTTAGATGAAACTGTTAAAGTAAAAAGCATATTTCTAATTCTAAATAAATGGCTTAGTATATTGAATTTAGATGAAAAAGATATCATTACAAATTTCAGGGATAACTTTATAGACAAGGCTATCAATTATACAATTGTTTTTAATAGTCAAAATAATTTAGGGCCAACCTTCGACATTCCGCAGGTCAAGGAAAAATACGGTGATATAGAATATATTCTTCCTAGATTATTTAAATATTATTTAGAAAGAGACTTTACCATACAATTATTACAAGGAAAAATAAACCAATATCTTACCAATGAAAGTGACGAGGAATCATTAAAAGAAATAATAATTGTTATTAATGATTTTTTTGAAATATTAGATGGATGTGAATTGGATCAAATAACCTTTGATAATTTCGAATTAGTCAAAGATTTATTGTATTATGTTATTTCGAATAATCCAAGTTGGTTAAACCCTCGTGAAGAAAATATTGTAAGATGGCTGATAAGTAAAGTCAAGGAAGAGAATTATGAACAATTTTTCAATTGGATAGAAACCGCTTTTTATACTACGGAAATTCTAAACAAGTCGAGTTCAATGAGGACTTGTGGTAATTGTAATATTGTAGTAGATAGATATTTATGGGAAGTTTTGATGTCTGCAGTTGAAGATAACAATTGGTTCGTTGTAGGAAAACAAGTACATGAACAGCTTATTAGAATGTATTCTTATTTGGTTAATACACCTGGAAATATTTATTATGATAAAGTACAAGCCTTAAATAATAAGATTGAATACATATGTTTTGATGAAGAGGGATATGCAGTTTATGAAAAAATAAATGAGATACCTGTTGTTCCTTACAACCATGCTAATTTATTTTCAGGTTGGCAAATATATGTTGCTTCATCAATTGGTGTCTTAAAAAAGGCTGTTCCTACTACTGTAGTCTCGATAACTGATGAAAATCGACTTAATATAATTCAACAAGTAAGAAATGGATTTCAAAATTTTGATAACGACAAAGATGATGATCTATTTGGAATAGGATTGTTTGATCCAATGGTCTTAGACGAAAATAGTAATTATACGATTGCAAGAAATTTCATGAGTGAAGATGAAGAGAATAAAATCATACCTGCAATTATTTATTATTACATGCATAATCAGGCTGTTCAAGAAGATAATTTAGATGCGTTATTTATTGCGTTGGATTTAGCGACCTTACCTTTACCAGTTGCAAAATTAAGATATATAGGAAAAATTTTATACGTTGCAGACAAATCAAGTTCACTTATTGGAATAGCAGCAACAGTTTCGAAAGGAGGTGACCCAGAAGTTACAAATGTTTTAAATAACCTCTCTCTAGCATTGGGTATTATAAGTTTAACAGAAATCCCTGCAAGTAAGTTTGATGTGTTTGTTGATATTAGCATTGGAGTTGCAGAGTCAAAAGCATTAGTTAATTCAATAAAGGTTAGTGATTTATCAGCGAGTGATGTTAAAAGAAGCGACGCTTTTATCAAATTTGCAAAGCAAATCAAAGAGATAGGAGAAATTGAGATGATTGAAAAATTTGGATGGGAAAACATTCTTATGATGAAGCAATTGTTGGATGACCCAAAGTGGTTAACAGATTTAGATGATTTGGATGGGCTACAGGAAGTAAAAGATGCAGTAAAAGTAATTGATCAGGTATTGGACGGAACCCCTATTAAATATCTTCTAGATTTACAAAATGCTTCTAGCGACTTGATCTATAAGAATAGAATAAATGGATTGATCAATCTATATTCTGAAGGTTCCATAAAAATGGTAAAAGAAGGAAATAATGTTAAATTTTATGATGTCAATGGGACAGATTATTTAGGAGAAGTTACCCCTGCATCCGTTATATTGGACAATTCGAATATTAATACAATAGCCAAAGGAGAAGAAGTAAAAGAAGTTTCTAAGACTGGAGAAATGGCATTAGGGTGTATCAGTGGAGATTGCAGCTTAATGAATCGATGTTTTCCTGCGGGAACAAAGGTTTTAATGGAACATCATCAGCAAAATATAGAAGAAATAAAAGAGGGGGATATAATCAAAGCATATAATCATGAAAAAGAAAAGGTTACATTTGCAAGAGTGAAAGAGACGTTTACATCGAAGTGGAGTAAGATTATTCATTTGTTTTTTGGAAATAAAAAAATAAGTTGTACTCCTGGACATAAGTTTTGGCTACCAGAAGAGGGAAAGTATATGGTGGCTGACAGTTTAATGCGTGGAGTTAAGGTTTTGACTTTAGCGGTAGGGTTATTGAGTTTGGATAGTGTAGCGTATGCAGATACAAGTTACACAGCATATAATTTCGAAGTAGAAGATCATCATAACTATTTTGTTGGAGAAGATGGTATTCTGGTGCATAATCATTGTGCAGTAAGGAAAGTGGGTATTTCGGATGCGGAATTTGATGAAATCTTTCCGTTGGGAAACCCCTATACAGTAGAAGAGATTCAGGACATAAGGAAGGCATTAGGGGATGATTTAATGAAAGGAGGAATGGACTCGCCGAGTGCTTTTTTTGAGTACATCAATGGTGCAGTTGATGCTGTGGAGAGGGCAAAGCGGGTTAAAGCGTGGGATGTTGTAAAACTTCGAAATGCACAAATTCGCTTAGATCCTCCTTCATTAGAGGCTTTGTCAAAAATTTTAAACAATCCTAATAAAACGGCTTTAGGCTTAACAGATGAAATATTAGGAACTATTAAGGGGGCTCAAAATCTTGCTTACAAGGACGTAATAAAAACACTTGATGATTTTGGCTTAAATATTCAAGGAAAGAATATCAATTTATCCGACTTCAATAAAGTTCTTGATGATTTAGTAAAGGGTGACGGATGGACTGAAGGAGCTGAATGGACTCTCAAACATATTTCAAGTAGTGCGGATGATTTTGCAGGAAAGTCATTGAAATTTGAAGTTTACGATAAATGGGATGACATATCAGGAACATATATCAGAATTACAGATGTAGTAGACGAAACTAATTCTGCCTTTAAAGTTTTATACGAATTCAAATCGGTTAAAAATGTTCCTCCGGGTAAATTCAATG
>JAHDFV010000354.1 GCA_020627985.1 Saprospiraceae bacterium | reverse complement strand
AAAATAATGATGGTAATAAAAGAATGCCCAGCAAATTATTAAAAAGAGAGATATAATCCTTTCTCAAATGAATAAGACTAAAATTAGGTTTACGCAAGGGAATTATAGAAACTTGGCGACTAAAGATCCTTTAGCCTTATTAAATATAAAAGAAAGTCAATTAAGTAGAGAAAGAGATATATTAGAATTAGAATATGAGATGTATGTCTTGTACTTAAAATTACTTGAGCTAAATGGATATTTATCACAAAGACCATTAATTAATTATTTATCTGAAGGACTCCTACCTGTACAACTAAATTAATAAGAGGATCTATTTAGTAAAGGAAAATGAGTATAAAGTGAAAGACTTTTTACTCATTTTTCTTTTTCTGAATATTTATTTACCTTAACGTAACCATTTTTCTTTATTTAAAAGATAAAACCATGAAATCAAAATTAATTTTGATCATCTTTCTCTTTCTGTATAATGCAGGAACAGCACAATTAGAAAAAAAATATAATTCTAAATCTGATAATATTCCAAATTGGGCGATTTTGATGTATGATAAAGATGCAGATGTTGGTGAAGTTATCGAAGCTTATGAAGCGTATTATAAAAAAAATATATTTATTAAAACAGGACACACCCAATATTATAAAAGATGGCTTCGGAACATTAAACGAGATATTAATGGATTGATCACTGGAGAAAACGATTGGAGAAAAGCAAAAGAACTTAATAAGGATTATGAACATAAACTCTTAAGTAGAAACTCTTCTTCTCCTTGGACTTGTATTGGTCCTTTTGATTTTGATAAAGGAGCTGTGGATAGAAGTTATGCTGCGGGAGCAGCTCATTTATATACAGTAGAACAATCTATTTCTAATACGGATGTATTATATGCAGGAGCGGCAACAGCAGGTGTCTGGAAAAGTACAGACAAAGGATTAAACTGGACATTAAAAACCAAAGATTTATTAGTAAATAGTGTCCTTGCCTTAGAAATTGATCATAGCAATGAAGATATCGTATATTTTGAAGGTGGAGGTAATTTGTATAAAACGATTAATGGAGGTGATACTTGGAATATTATAGGTGATGCTAATTTTCAAAATAATGAACATGATATTACAGATATTGTAATGCATCCCAATAATAATCAAATTCTTTTTTTATGTGCAGAAGATGGATTGTTTAGAACAACTAATGGCGGATTAAATTTCACAAAAATAAAAGGAGGTGAATTTCAAGAATTAGAATTTCATCCTACAAATACGAATATTATTTATGCGGTTAAAGAAATCGATAATAGAACCGAATTCTATAAATCAATTGATGGAGGATTAAATTTTAATTTAACAGGAAATGGCTGGCCAGGAATAGCTTCAACTTCAAGCTCATCATTTTCTTCAGTTCAATTAAATACTTCTAATGATTATTTCATTGCGGATACAAATGTAAATCCAGGAAGTGGATCATTAACTGATTTTACAATCGAAATGAAAATAAAAACACCATCTTGGTCTGGTGATCCCGCAATCTTTTCGAATAAAGATTGGGCAAGTGGATGGAATACAGGTTTTGTAATGGCATGTAATGGTTCAGGTTGGAAATTCAATATATCTGATGGATCATCTAGAATAGATATTAATGGAGAAACTATTAATGATAATGAATGGCATCATATCGCAGTCACTTATGATGCTGATGGAGATAAAAAGGTATATCAGGATGGAAACCTAATAAATACAGATGCTACTATTTTAACTGGTGCAGTTGATAATTCTTTGGATTTGGCTCTAGGTCAAGATGGAACATTGTCTTATGGCTTTCATTTAAATGCTAATATAAGTGACATAAGAATTTGGAATACTGTTTTATCTAATGTTCAAATAAATGATTGGCGATGTCAATCTGTCAATAATACTCATCCAAATTATTCAAATTTAATTCATAATTGGAAGGTAAATGAAAATCAAGGTACAACTTTAATAGATGCAATTTCAACTAATAGATTTGCTGCTAATAATACTGCTAATTGGAGCTTACAAGATCAAATGACTTGCGTTGAAGTAGATATTTTTTCTCCTGATGAACAACGAAGAACCGAAATAGCCACTTCAATTGCAGCACCAGGAAAAGTATTTGCGCTATGTACAGGTAGTGCTAATAATGGCTCGGGACTTTATGGAATTTATGTAAGTGATGACGAAGGGGCTAATTGGACTAGGACCTGTTGTGGACCGCAACCTGCTGGTGTACCAAGCACTTCTAATCCTAATTTAATGGGTTGGTCGGATATTGGAACAGATGACGGTGGACAATATTATTATGATTTAGCATTTGATGTTTCAGATACAAATGCAGATCATTTTCTAGTTGGCGGTGTAAATTTATGGATTTCAACTGATGGAGGTAATTCTTTTACCTGTCCGTCTAAATGGAGTCATTCTTATAAATCAAATTATGTGCATGCAGATATTCATGATATTCGATTCTATGGAAATGATATTTGGGTAGCTAATGATGGAGGGATTTTTTATTCAGATGATAATGCTGCAAGTTTTAATAGAAGAATGTTGGGCATTGCAGGAACTGATTTTTGGGGATTCGATGCTGGATTTTGGGATGGAGATGTTATGGTTGGAGGTACATATCATAATGGTACATTATTAAAAGATAATAATGTATATGAAAATGGCTGGATTTCAACAGGAGGAGGAGATAATACTTTAGGTAAAGTGAATTATGCAGATCAGCATAAAGTGTATTATGACTATGGAGAAAAAATGCTTTCAGGAAATCGAATGATTTCCAATACCAATCTTCCTTTTAATAAAGATTTATGGAGTAAACCTTTTGCTTTTGATCCCAGATCGTCCAATATGATTTATGTTGGGGTAGAAAATGCTAATGATGAAGAAAAAGAACTTTGGTTAACTAAAGATGATGGAGTAACCTTTGATTTAATTCATACCTTCAACAATGAAATTGATGAAATTGAAATCGCTTGGAATGATCCCAATACAATTTATGTTTCCTTGAAAAATGGTTGGTGGGATAGAAAAGAAGTTTGGAAATCTAATGATGCGGGTTCATCTTGGAATGAAATTACTCCAACCCTGACAGAATTAGGAAGTAGAGATTGGGTAAGATATGGAATAACGGTGGATGCTCAAGATGCCAATACACTTTGGTTGGCTCGAAAATATCCATATTCTGGAAATGATTTAAATGGGTATCAGGTTTTAAAATCCATAAATGGAGGATCTACTTGGTCTTCTATAAGTGGAGCAAATTTAAATGGGGAATCTGCTACAAATATTGTACATCAAAGAGGTAGTAATGGTGGTGTTTATCTAGGTACTAAAAGAGCAGTTTATTATATCAATAATACAATGACTGATTGGGTATTATTTAATACAGATTTACCCGCAAGTACTTACTCTACGGATCTTATTCCTTTTTATAAAGAAGGTAAAATTAGGAATGGTACAAATAGATCTGTTTATGAAGCAGAATTTTATGAAAATTCTGCCCCTTTAGCTCAAATATCAGTCAATAAATTTTCTGCAAGATGTAATGAGGATACACTTTATTTTTCAGATCATTCTGCATTAAATAATAATGGGGCAAGCTGGTCTTGGTCTTTTCCAGGAGGAAATCCGAATACATCAAATCTACGCCAACCCAAAATAACATATTCGGCCGCAGGTTCTTATCCTGTTACATTGACAGTTACCGATGATTTTGGTACGAACACACAGACCATTCAGAATTTAATTAC
>JAHDFV010000025.1 GCA_020627985.1 Saprospiraceae bacterium | reverse complement strand
AATTAAGGCTTGACTTTGTGCCGCATCTTTTGCTTCTATTCCTAAACTTTTCCAAGTAGAAATAATATGATTATTTTCAGCTTTTATTTCTCTAAATAAATTCAAAGCTTTCACTTTAAATTCTTCTTGTTGTTTTTCTTTTCCGTATTGAAATAAAAAAGGAATAATAGTATTTATCGTTATTAAACGAATTGAATTTCTCCCTAATTTCTTTTTACGGTATTCTGATTTTTTATCAAATACATAATGTGTTTCCCAATATTCTGAAACAGAAACATCAAATAAATTTTCAATTTCTTTAAAATTACTTACTAATAAAATTCGGCTAAACAAATGTTGACTTACATGAATTAATGCAGCAAATTGAGCCAAACGAATAGCAGGGAAATTGGCAGGCCGAAGCCTGAGCAATTTCCAAGCAGACATGCGAATAGGGTTTAAGTTATATTTTGCACGCAGGAATTGATATTCCTTTTTTAATAACTGGGGATATTCTTCTTTAAATTCTTTTTCTAACATTCCTGCTTGTCCAAACAGCAATGCTTCTATCGTAAATAAATTATTTTTATGTTTTCCTAAAATGTGAAGCGGCAAAGATCTAGCTAATTGTTCAAAAGGTCTTGCATTTACCTTTATACCAAAATTCTTAGCCAAGAATCGATAAAAAACTTCTTCTCTATGATTGGTTGTTAAAGCCATTTCTTGAGTAATGGGTTCGATCTTTTTTTCTAATCGTTCAATTAATAATCGCTCTAACCACATATTCCAAGTAAAAGAAGAAACATCATTTTGATGCCCCTCACAAGGAATATTTTTTTCTTGAAAAAGTAATTTCAAATATTGACTTTGTAGTTTTTTAGAAATTCTATTTTTCAATTCAAGACAAGGAATTCGTTCTCCATTTTTTCTATAAATCGGAACATCCTCTTCTAACACTACATGTAGAATCACATTATTATACCCTTCATCAAATTGATGTTTATGAGTAATCCATTCAGATGATTTAATATGTATTTCTACATTACCTGCCCATTCTGTATTCCCAATTTTAATTCTTGTATTTAAAAAATCGGGCCCAGCATGAGAATTGTGCTCACCAAAATCTTTAATAATAATAGACTCACCTTTCGTCGTTAATAATTGATCCAGTTTAAATTTCTTTAACCGCCATATATAATGTAAAAAATCTTCTTTCATCTAAGCATCATTTATACATAGACGTTATCTTGAAGTAAATTCCATAAAATTTTGAAAAAAAATTTATTTATGAAGGAACCTAAGGATATTATTAAGCAATTAGAATTAAATCAAAATGTAATCATATCATTATTTTCCTTTCTTTCCGAATCAGAATATAACTGGAAACCTAATCCTCAAAAATGGAACTTATTAGAAATTTTAGTTCATTTATGTGATGAAGAAAAAGAAGATTTCTTAACTAGAATTCAATATGCATTAAATAATTTTAGAGGAGAGTTACCTCCAATCGACCCAGAAGGTTGGGTAAAAGAAAGAAAATATGCAGATGAAATATATAATAAGCAACTCGAAAGATGGATCAAAGCTAGAAAAGAAAGTATTCAATTTTTAAAAACATTAAAAAACCCCAATTGGAATAACACTTTAATTCATCCACAATTAGGCGAATTATCCGCCCATTTATTTTTAGCCAATTGGTTAGCACATGATTACTTACATATTAGACAAATACTAAAGCTCAAATATCAATATTTAGCTACATGTTCACAACAAGATTTAGGATATGCAGGAGATTGGTAAAATAAAATTAATTTTTTTCACTCGCTGTAACTTTTAGAAAGGTTCAGCCGTCTTAGGATCAAATGACAAGCGAAGAATACAATAAAACAGTAGAATTGTTTGCAGATCGATTGTTTCGATTTGCTGTCAAGAACACCCGCAATGAAGCGGATGCTCGAGACATTGTACAACGCTCATTTGAAAAATTTTGGTTGAAACACAAGGAAGTGGATTTTGAAAAAGCTAAATCATATTTATTTACAACTGTTCATCGAGCTCATATTGATATGATTCGAAAAAACAAAAGAACAAGTGTAGTAGAACAAGTCCCTGAAAATTTTCAACTCAACAAAAATCATGGTACTTCATATGAACTAAAAGACTACTTGAATATTGCCTTAAAAGAGCTCAGCGATATCCAACGCAAAGTAGTTTTACTTCGAGATTATGAAGGATATGCATATAAAGAAATTGCCGAATTGACGAACATCAGTGAATCACAAGTTAAAGTCTACATTTTTCGTGCACGGAAAAAATTACATGAGATTTTAACGCAAATGGAAAAAACCGGTTAATGTATTAATACAATGGTGATGAAGATAAATAAAATAAATTACGAGCAATTTGCTATAGATTACCTTGAAGGAAATCTAACAGGAGAAGACTTGAAAGAAATGAAAACATTTCTTCAAAAAAATCCTGAAGTAAAAGCAGAATTGGATGAAATGCAATTGTTCTACTTAGAACCTGAAGACAATCTTGTCTTTGAAGGTAAAGAAGCATTGCTACAAGAAATCACTTCTACCAAACCTAAAGTTATTTCATTAACGAATAGAATTTGGATAGCTGGTGTTGCTGCTATGCTACTAATCGCTTTTTGTACATTTATTATTACCAATAAAATAGAACCAACACTTGAAAAAAATTACGCCGAAGAACCTGTACAATTTCAAAAAAATGAACCACAAATCGATATAAATACAACGATCGAGAAACATGAAATTGTTGAAGAAAACAATACCAAAAATAAATTAGAAAATAATCAACTCAATAATGTAGCAACTAAACAATCAAGAATACCTACAATCAAAAAGAATAACAAAGAAAGAACAATTCATCCATCAGAATATGTCAATACAAACCTAAAGAAAAATAATCCAACAAGAATAAATGTGGACGAAATAGATCTTCTTGAAGAAGTTGTAAACAATCAACCCATAAAGAGTAACCCAACAACCAAAAAGAATAAAACGAATGCACCTAATACAGCAATAGAGAAAAACCAAAATGCAACTACTAATCAAGTTGTTGCAAGAATAGATAAAACCCAACGCCCAAATCTTCCTGAAGCTTTAATTCCATCAACAATTCCTGCATTGGATATCCAGATTGTTGAAGAAATTAAAAATATAGATCAAATTGCTAGCATTGATCTTGTACAAAAGGAAAGTCGTTTGGAACAATGGGGTTTGCTACCAGAAGGTTCTACTAAAAGAAAATTCAAATTAGCGAATTTTAAAAAATCGCTTCTCCCTGAATTTGCTTCTAAATAACCTAAATCATTTATTAATTCAATAAGAGAAAGAAAAGAAATAGTGTTTGAATTTTCAAATTACTAGCTGAAATTTCTATCTCAAAAAAATACGATTATGAAAAATTTATTTGCATTAATTATAGTACTAGGAATGATCAACTTCACATTTGCACAAAATGATAGCATTCCTGAAATTGAATCGATACCAGAAATTCAAACACCTGAAGTAGATACTTCTAAAAATGAGAAAAAGGATCGTAAAATCGTGATTCGTTTTGGAGGAAGAGGTAAAGGTCCAAAATCTGATACTGATCGTTCCAGAACCAGATGGCTCATGTTAGATTATGGTTTTAGCACATATTTACATAAAGGGAAAATGAACCTTCCCAACAATTTAGATGCTATGGATCAAAATCTACTTGGGTCAAGTAATTGGAATTTCCATATTGTTCAACAAAGAATTCGCTTAGACAAAATCAGCAAAGTCAATATTGTATATGGTGCAACATTAGAATTTAATAAATATCGATTTACGAATGATTACACCTTACAACCAAAACAAAATGAAGTAACTTTTACAGATGAAGGAGTTGAATTGACTAAAAACACCCTCAGTGCTTCCTATTTGGAGATTCCTGTCATACTTAATTTAAGAACGAAAAGGAACAAGCATGAAAGAAGATTCGACTTTAAAGTAGGAGCTTATGCTGGTTTATTATTATCCAGTAAAACAAGACAAAAAAGTGACGATTTAGGTAAAGTAAAAAAGAGAGATGATTTTAATTTGAATCGAGTAAAATATGGATTAATTGCGCGAGCAGGCTATGGTCCTTTCAATCTTTTTGTCAACTATAGTTTCAGTCCTTTATTTACCAAAGGAGAAGAAAACAATTTTGATTTACAACCTTTAAGTTTCGGGCTTTCTATCATTCCTTTCTAGTCAGAAAGTTTAATATATTTTATACCGTTTTTTACGAAAGCCTATCAATAAATTTGATGGGCTTTTTTATTTTCTAATCAATCCTTTCTTTTTCAACCATTGAAGACTATTTTTGTAATACTTTAGATTTAAATTCTTTTATTCTATTAAAAATATATTACTATGTCATTAAACATAGGAGACAAAGCTCCAAATTTCTCATTAACAAGTGATAATAAAGAGACTATTTCGCTTTCAGATTACAAAGGAAAAAATGTTGTCGTTTTATTTTTCCCATTAGCATTCACGGGTGTTTGTACAACAGAGTTATGCAACACAAGAGATGATATTGCTTTTTATCAAGGCTTAAATGCTGAAGTTGTAGCCATATCTATAGACTCACCATTTGTTCTTGAAAAATTTAAAGCGGAACAAAAATTAAATTTCCCTTTATTATCTGATTTTAATCGAGATGCTTCTAAAGCATATGATTCATTATATGGAGATTTTGTTTTAGGAATGAAAAACGTTTCAAAGCGTTCTGCCTTTGTTGTCGACAAAGAAGGAATCATTCAATATGCAGAAGTTTTAGAAAGTGCTGGTGATTTGCCAGACTTTGATAAAGTAAAAGGAACTTTATCTAGATTAAATTAGTTATCTTTATGGTACAATACTAACCATACGTTCAAATTTAACTGTCATGCTTTTTCATACACAAAGTCAAGAAGATGTTTTAGTTGCTGAAGAAACAACAACGGGAACAACTGCTTTCATTATTGTTTATAATGATGAATTCAATACATTTGATTGGGTCATAAAATGTTTTATTGATATCTTAGGACATGAAGAAACCCAAGCAGAACAGTTATCATTAATGATTCACTTCAATGGTAAAGCCAATGTAAAAGCTGGTGCAATGAATGATTTAAAACCATTGAAAGACGCATTAGTTGATAGAGGTTTATCTGCTATTATTGAAGAAGAAAAGATTGAATTTTAATCTACTTTATACATAATTTTTAGACGGTCGATTGTGATAACACAGTCGACCGTCTTTTTTATCCAAAAATTTAAAAGCCTAAACCATTTATAACGCATGCCCATTTTTTGGCTAACCGATGAAATTTCTTTTCCTGATCCTCATTTAGCAAGTGAAGAAGGTATTCTTGCTGTTGGAGGAGATCTCTCGGTTGAACGTTTACTCTTGGCTTATAAAATTGGTTTATACCCCTGGTTTAATCCTGAAGACCCTATCCTTTGGTGGTGCCCAGACCCTCGTTTTGTGGTTTTCCCTAATGAAGTGAAAATCAGCAAAAGTATGAGACCTTATTTTAATCAAAAAAAATACACTGTCACCTTTGATCAAAATTTTAAGGATGTAATTAACGGTTGTCAAAAAATTCCAAGAAAAGGACAAACAGGAAGCACCTGGTTAACAGACACTCTAAAATCTTCATTTATTGCTTTACACGAAATGGGTATTTGTCATTCTGTAGAAATATGGAAAGAAGATGAACTCGTTGGTGGTTTATATGGAATTTCTATGGGAAAATGTTTCTTTGGAGAATCTATGTTTGCTAAAGCACCCAATGCTTCTAAATTCGGTTTTATTACCTTAGCTCAAAAACTAGAAGAAAAAGGATATTGGTTCATTGATTGCCAACAACCTACAGATCATTTAAAAAGATTAGGAGCTAGAGGAATTCCTAGAGCAGAATTTTTATCATACTTATCCAAAAATGAAGAGGAAGAAACTAAAATAGGCAATTGGAACGATTGGTTAAACAATTAATTATTCGCAACTCCTTTAGGAATCGTATCTAAAAAAGGAGTGGATTCTCTTTTCAATAGGATCGTATCTTTACTTAAACTCATATCCCAAACCAATATCTCTTCACTACTAAAAGAAATAATCTTACTCTTAGAAGTCATCTCTGTAAACGTGATAGATAAGGTATCTTTGTGTAATTGGTAAGGATAACCCTTTTTTAAACCTGGAAAATAAATAGAATCAGAACGAACAATAAATGCTTCAATTTCAAAACCTTGCTTATACCATACTCCTTGAAAAGCACCAACTCGCTGCCTTTCTTTACAACTAATACAAATCATGATGATCAATAAAGGAAATAGGTATTTTTTCATTGAGCTGGGTCATTTACATTGGGGGATGTATTATATATAACGTTCTAATATTCCATTCTGTTACAAGAAAATCAAATTACTTCTTAGAAACAATACTTTAATTTATTCGACGATTATTACAAGCAAACATCGGATAAATCCAAGTATTTATCGATTGTCACAAAATATCATGAAACCATTCAAAAAATGTCTCGTATAACAATTATATTCGATAGATTCACGAACAAAATTATTGAATACACATGCAAAAACAACCCTTTAACTATGTAACAGTACCATTGTGAATCTTAGAAAAACCCACTCACTCCATAAGGTCAAAAGACCTTACTGGAGAGTGGTAAAAAAATAAAATTACCTGATAATATTTTTTTTGATGATGAGTTGGTTGCCTTAAATTAATACCTAAGGCAGCCCTTTTTTTGTTACTTATTCTGGACAAGAAAAATCATTATTAACCGTATTGACCACAATCGCACTTTGATTGGGAAATGAAACAGAATAGTTTGTCCATTCATCACTTGTTTCATATCTAGAATCTGGTTTATAATAATCTGTAGATATAATTTGTGCGCCACTTGCAAAAGCCGCTTCTCTTCTACTCGTATTTCCACTTCTAGCCTCCCAAGTACCCGCATCTGCTCTAGTTCTAACCATATATCCTAAATTGACAGCATCTTTAATATTCTGTAAATCTGCTTCTGGATTATCATATTTTACAAATGCACAATTAGGATTACCCGGATCTGTAAAATAAAACATAGGTCTATTTTCTAAATTGGGATGATTCTCTGTATAATAAGTTGCAGTATCATCACTTCCCATAAATACAAAAAAGAACTTGCCTTTTGTCTCTCTTAACGTAGGCCAATTACCACCTAAAACGGCTGCTTCAACTGTAGAATAATTACCTCTTAATTCATCAGGAGTAATTATTTTTGATAAATCTGCTCCAAAAACTTCTTTGATTTCTTGATCTAATTCATTCATCGCTTGAACACTGTATGGAATGGCCTCTGAAAAACCAAAACCAGAAATATAATCACCTGCTGCCTCATCTTTCAATTCAACCATAATGAAAATAGGTTCATGATCTTTATTTTCATCAGACCATGTTTTCATGGTTTCTAAAGCATCTATAAAAGTATAATGATGAGTCTTATAATCTAAATCAGGAATATGAATCACTTTATATCCTGGTTCATCTAAAGCAGGAATATTAGATGCAGTATTCTCACCAACTAATAAATTTCCTCTTCGCTCAGAATATAATCCACCGTCTGGATCATAAAACACATCAATTTCAAAAGTTCTTAAATTATAATCCGTTAATTGTTCTACTAAACTAACTTGGTCATAATCCCATTCTTGTGGATTAATACCATCAGGCAAAGCACCTGTATTATATAGGTTTAAAGCAAAATCAAAAATAGGTTGATGCGTTTTAATTCTATATGAATTATGACTGCCTAAATATTGTAAACCATTGATAGATTGATCATCATAATTACAGCCACCATCTCGATCATCTTTACAAGAAAAAAGTATTAAAATGGAAAATAATAAAATGAATATTTTACGCATAACTACATTTATTTAACTGAAATTGTATAAAAAATACTAGATAAAAGTAATAAAAAGAATTCATTAAAATTTCTTATATTCATACTGTAACAACAAAGTTGTTTAAAACTAACCTTAAATGATTTGTAAGTGCTATATTTTTAAATCACTTCCAAATTTTAAATATATCAATATGAAATTAGGTGCTTTTTCTGTTAGTTTAAATGTAAAAGACATTCATATATCAAAAACGTTTTATGAGGCTTTAGGATTTAAAGTTTTTGCTGGAGATTTAGAAAAAAAATATTTAATCATGAAAAATGATACTACGCTAATCGGTTTATTCCAGGGTATGTTTGAAAACAATATCTTGACATTTAACCCTGGTTGGGATTCAAATGCAAAAACCTTAGAAAGTTTTGATGATGTCAGAAAAATTCAAAAAGATATTAAATCTAAAGGGATTACAATGATTAACGAAGCAAATGAAAGTTCAGATGGTCCTGCAAGTTTTATGATCAAAGATCCTGATGGAAATACAATACTTATTGATCAGCATATATAATTAAATCACCTTGTAACCAACCCGTATATATTATACGTCATAATTATCGTTGTTATTCTACTTTACTTTAAACAGTTAAATGCTTAGATTGGTAGAAAATAATAGATCGCTTGTATTAAGCTTTATAAATTTGTTACCTAATTCTTCTTAATAGATTCAGGGTAATAACAATTTGGTAAAAAATCGCATGAAAGACAAAACAGTAGCAGGTATTTTAGCTATATTTTTAGGACATATTGGAGTCCATCGCTTTTACCTTAATCAATCAGGACTAGGGGTATTATATATTTTTCTAACCATCATTACTTGTGGACTTTTTGCCATTGTAGGATTAATAGATGGGATAATTATATTAATGATGGATGATCATAATTTCGATCTAAAATATAATCCAGATAAAATTCAACGAGAAATTTTAGCTCAAGTACAACAAAAAGAAACGATTAGACAAGAAGTTAGACCAGAAGCAGATCCCAGACATGCATACGAGCCCGATCCTGCTGCCCAAAGAAGACAAGCAGTTAAACAACAGCGAAAAGTTCAAAAGGAAAATAAATACAAAGTTACAGGTATTAGAAAATTTAGAGATTACGATTTTATTGGGGCCAAAGAAGATTTCCTAAAAGCCCTAGAAATATCAAAAGACGATATTGCTGTCCATTTTAATTTATCTTGTTGTTATTCAATGGAAGAAGATATTGAAAAATCTTTAACGCACTTAAGTCGATCTGTAAAATTAGGTTTCAAAGATTTTGATAAAATACATAAACACGATTCTCTTGCATTTTTAAGAGCACATGATGAATTTGATGATTTTGTAAAAAACAAATATCAATGGGATGGAGATTTAGATGAAGATACCAAAACATTAGATGCCCCTAAAGAGGATATTCTTAGTCAAACAATTGAAATTCAAGAGGAAGAAGAAACTCCTTCCTTTGATTTATTAGATCAATTAAATCATCAAAAGGAAAAAATATTATTAACAGAAGAACCTCAAGAGCAAGAGAAAAAATTTAATGATTTTCTGGCTAATACATCTTCTCCAAATCTAAATTCTACTACTAATGATTCTGTTTCTGATGAGTTACTTCAAAAATTAAAACAACTTGGAGAGCTCAAAGAAAAAGGTATTCTGAACGAAGAAGAATTTCAAGAACAAAAGAAAAGACTTCTCGGATAAGTTCCACTTCAAATATTTCCTTAATTTTATCCTTATTTATCATCAATAAGGAAATCATGGCTATTGCAAAACCTTTCAATTTAAAACAATGGGTAGAAGATCATAGAGAAGATTTAAAACCACCTATTGGCAACAAACAAGTTTATTTTGAAAACGAGGATTACATCGTAATGGTTGTTGGAGGTCCTAATGGTAGAAAAGATTATCATTTTGAAGATGGTGAAGAATTATTCTATCAAATAGAAGGTGATATCCAATTAGGGATAATTAATGAAAATGGAGAAAGAGAAACTATAGACATTAAAGAAGGAGAAATGTTCCTACTTCCTGCTAGAATTCCACATTCCCCACAACGTCCTGCCAATACTGTTGGTTTAGTCATCGAACGATATCGTAAAGAAGGAGAAATGGATAAATTAATGTGGTTTTGCGAAAGTTGTAATCATAAATTACATGAAGCCACTTTTCCAATGAGCGACATTGTCAATGAATTACCACCCATCATGAATAATTTCATGAACTCTGAAGAACTACGTACTTGCAACAAATGTGGTGATATCATGGAAAAAGTATAAATACTAATTTATCATTTGAATTAGTATTTCATGAAGAAAAAAATATACTTCGTTTCTGATTTTCATTTAGGTGTTGATGTTGGTAACAATACAAGCAAAGAAAGAGAAAAAAGAATTTGTCGCTGGCTAGATCACATCAAAAAAGATGCAGAAATGATCTATTTAGTCGGAGATGTATTTGACTTTTGGTTTGAGTATAAAACCGTTGTTCCTAAAGGATACGTAAGACTTCTTGGTAAGTTAGCTGAACTCAGAGATATGGGGATTCCCATTGAATTTTTCATTGGGAATCATGATATGTGGATGTTCCGTTATTTCAAGGAAGAACTAAATATTCCTATCCACAGAGAAGCGATTATTCGAGAACATTTTGGAAAACAATTTTACATCCATCATGGTGATGGTAAAGGACCAAATGATAAAAAATACAAACGAATAAAACGTGTTTTTGCCAATCCGCTTTGCATTTGGTTATTCGAAAGATTACATCCTAACTTTGGTATATGGCTTGCCAATGCCTGGTCAAACAATAGTAAAGAAAATCATGACGAAGAAGAGTTTCATTTTTTAGGAAAAGAAAAAGAATGGCTGATTTCCTATTGTGAGAAAAAAATAAAAACATTAAATCCTCCTGTAGATTTTTTCGTTTTCGGACACAGGCATCTACCGATAGATTATACACTTTCAGATCAAAAAACACGTTATATTAACCTAGGAGAATGGATGACTTATAATTCCTTCGCTGTGTTTGATGGCAATGAAATGAAAGTTCAATTTTTTGAAAATGAAAACGGAAAACTTGCAAATACTTAATTCTAAAATATCAAATAAGCTAACATTAATTGTTATTGTTATCCTTTGTTTTTTCTCTTCCTGCAAAATACAATCACAATCTAACAGCCTACAAACAGTTGACCTCCCCTCAACTCAAGAGTCTAATGTAGATTATACCCTTGAATTTAAAACAGAAATTAAAGGAAAAATCCTTAAAACAGATAAACTACAAAATGCTTACTTAGTTACGCAAAATGATGAATTAATCAAATACGATAAAACGGGAAAAAAACTATATACCTATTCCAATTTTGACCTCGGAGAAATCACACATCTAGATGCGACGAACCCTTTTAATATTCTTCTTTATTATGGGAATTTCCAAACGATCGTTGTTTTAGATCGAACATTAGACCCCATGAATACTTTTGATTTGTTTCAAACCAATATACCAACAATCAATGCTATTGCTATGGCAGATGATCAAAACGTTTGGATTTATGATGAAGCAAATTTTAGGTTAAAAAAAATAAATCAGAAAGGAGAAATTATTTTTGAAAGTAATGATTTATCCTTAGAACTCCGTTCAACTTTCTCCCCTACTTTTTTGTTAGAATCTGCAGGAGAAGTCTTTTTAAGTGAAGTCAACGGAACCGTTTATATTTTTGATGTTTTCGCTCGTTTATTAATAAAAGAAGATTATAAAATCCCAAATGCTCAAATTCAAACTCTTGATAATAAATATCTTTTTTTAAAGAAAAATGAGATATATATTATCAATCCAATTCTAGGAAATAATAGTAAAAATGTATTGATGTTACCTGAAAAGAAAACAAAAGCTATTCAGGCAGAAATTCAACAAAAAAGATTATTTCTTTTACTCGAAGATAAATTTGAGATTTATACCTTTGAAAAAAACAAAGAATGAAATATATCTTTTTAGTCATCCTCTTTTATTTTGCCTATCGAACTTATATTCGACCTTTACTCCTTACCAATCAAAAGGATTCAAATACACAGGAATCCGATAAAATAGATGATTCAGAATATATCGATTACGAAGAAGTAGATTAAGTTTTTTATTAAAATTTATTTTGATAATAATAAAGCAGATGCCCTCCTTTCTCTAAAATTCAACTATTTTTATCCATGTAAATCTTAATCATCTATAAATTAGATGTTATCACTAAAATATTTATTACAAGGGCTAAATTAGAGGTTTAAAAAAACAAGACATCACTCGAAAAGCGTAGCAAAAGCTACGGTTGAGGTGGATAACGAAGGATTCCTCCAAAATATCAATTTGACCCTAATCATTTTTTCCTGATAAGATCTATTAAATTTCGTTTGAATTTATGTATTCAAAAAAAGACCAAAAAAGACTTTTTGAACTATCAAAATCCCTCTTACTCAACAAATCAATTCCCAATAAATTACAAGCGGTAACTGAAGTACAAGATTTACATTATGTAATTAAATACCATGAATGGAAATATTACATTCAAAATGATCCCGTCCTTTCTGATTTTGAATATGATCATTTATTCAAAAGATTAGAAGCTTTAGAAGCAGAATTCCCTGATTTAATTACAACAGATTCACCTACGCAAAGAGTTTCCCCAGACCTTACAACAGACTTCCCTTCTGCTGAACATCTAACACCGATGTTATCATTAGCCAACAGCTATAATGAAGAAGATTTAATCAGTTTTGATGAGTCGATTAAACGTGTTTTAGGTATCGAAAAAGAAGAGGATTTAGAATATGTCGTTGAACCAAAATTTGATGGAGGAACCATTGCTTTAGTTTATGAAAATGATATTCTAACTCGTGGTGCTACTAGAGGAAACGGAACCAAAGGCGAAGAAATGACCAATAATGCAAGAGTCATTCACTCCATTCCATTAAAAGCAGAATTTTCAAAATGGGGAATCCATAAAGTAGAATTAAGAGGCGAAGTATTAATCAAAATATCCAATTTTGATAAGGTCAATGAAGCTAGAGAAAAGGCAGGTCAATCTATTTTTGCCAATGCAAGAAATGCAGCTACTGGAGGGCTTAGAATGAAAGACCCAAAAGAAGTTGAAAAAAGAAAATTAGAAGCTTTCATTTATCAATTAGGATTCGCAACAGATCAAAATGGTAAAGACGTTTTAAATCAATTCAAAAGTCATTACGGAAGTATAAAAGCTTTAGGAGATGTTGGTTTTAAAATCCCCAAAGAAGGCTATGATCTTAAGAAATGCAAAAACATAAAAGAAGCCGCTGACTTTTGTAATTATTGGCAAGAAAACAGAGAGAAATATCCATATGAAATTGATGGAATGGTGGTTAAAGTCAATAACTTGCACTTACAAGAAGAAGCAGGTTATACCAGTCATCATCCCCGTTGGGCTATCGCTTTTAAATTTAAAGCAAAACAAGCGACTACCCAATTATTAAATGTAGAATATCAAGTCGGTAAAATTGGATCAATTACACCTGTTGCGAAATTAGATCCCGTTCAATTAGCTGGTGTAACGGTTTCGAATGTTTCTTTACATAATGCAGATTTTATTGCCAGTAAAGATTTAAGAATTGGAGATACCGTTTTAGTAGAACGGGCTGGAGATGTAATTCCTTACATTGTCAAAGCAATGGAAGACCTTAGAGATGGTTCAGAACAAGCCATTACCTTTCCTCAATTCTGCCCGATGAATGAAAATGAGGAAATAGAATTAATAAGAGAAGAAGGAGAAGCAGCTTGGCGTTGCCTCAATTGTACCTGTGGTGCGCAAAGCAGACAAAGACTAATTTTCCATGTTTCGAAATCAGGAATGGATATCGATGGATTTGGAAAAGCTTATGTTGAAAAATTTCAAGAAATGGGATGGTTAAATTCTCTTGCAGATGTTTATCGCTTAGATTATGAAGCTATTGCTCAATTAGAAGGATTTGGAACTCGTTCTGCTACGAAATTAAAAGATGCTATTGACTTAGCGAAGAAAAACCCAATCAAAAAGTTCTTACAAAGCTTAACCATTCATCATTTAGGAAGAAGAGCTTCTGAAATCATTGCTGGAGAAATTAATCACGTCTTAGATCTACAAGAGTGGGACTTAGAAAAATTTACATCCATTAAAGATATTGGACCTGTTCTTGCTCAAAACACAATTGATTATTTTTCCGATCCTAAGAACATAGTATTACTTCAAGAAATAGAATCCTTAGGCGTAAATCTAACTCAAACAGAAGAAGATAAAAAACCTGAACCGATTGAAGGTGGACCGTTCTCTGGAAAGACAATACTCTTTACTGGAGCCTTACAAGAAATGTCAAGAAACGAGGCGAAAAAAATTGCTTTATTGAATGGTGCAAAAGTACTCTCTTCCATTAGTGCTAAACTTAATATTTTAGTTGTTGGAGAAAAAGCGGGATCTAAACTTAAAAAAGCACAAGATTTAGGAACCGTAGAAATAATTAGCGAAGCGGAATTTTTACAATTAGTTGAAAACTAAAACTCTGGAATAAATTGAATTTTTAAGAACGAACGATTAATTGTAAATTTGCGTTTAATTGAATACCGAACAACCGTACTGCAAACGGTCAAAAGAGTTCTATCATGAAAAAGAAACGTTTATACAATCGAGTAAATCGCGATGTATTAAGACAAAAGATTGCCGAAAGCAACGAAGAACGTTGTACCCTTTCCTTTTATAAATATTATCATATCCTAAATCCTAATTTCTTCAGAGATTACCTCTATTATGAATGGTCTGATCTAGGAGTATTGGGTAGAATTTATGTCGCAAAAGAAGGTGTGAATGGTCAGATTTCTGTTCCAAGCCATCAATTAAGTGCCTTTAAAAAGAAAATGGAAGAGGTGCAATTTTTCAATGGAATTCGATTAAACATTGCTATAGAAGATGATGGAAAATCATTTTTCAAACTGGCTATTAAAGTCAGAAAAAAAATTGTTGCGGATGGTTTAGATGATGCTTCATTTGATGTAACCAACAAAGGAACACATGTAAATGCAGAAGAATTTAATGCACTTACAGACGACCCAAACACCATTTTGATTGACATGAGAAATCATTATGAAACAGAAGTGGGATATTTTGAAGGCGCCATCTTACCTGATGCTGTTACCTTTCGAGAATTATTACCCAATGTAATTGATGAATACAAGGAGCAAAAAGACAAAAAGGTTGTCATGTATTGTACAGGAGGCATTCGTTGCGAAAAAGCTTCTGCATATTTCAAACACCAAGGTTTTGAAAAGGTATATCAATTAGATGGAGGTATTATCGAATATGCTCGTCAAGCAGAAAAACAAGGATTACCTAATAAGTTTAAAGGAAAAAACTTTGTATTTGATGAACGATTAGGAGAACGAATTTCAAATGAAATCGTTTCTACCTGCCATCAATGTGGTAAACCCAGTGATGCGCATACCAATTGCGCAAATGATGCTTGTCATTTACTATTTATCCAATGTGAAGATTGCCGTTCTAAGTTGAATAATTGTTGTACAAAGCAATGCAATGATTTCATAAAACTCAGTAAAGAAGAACAAAAAGAACGCAGAAAAACAGAAGAATTCACAGGTACAAAATTCGGAAAAGGAAGATATAAAGCCCATAAAGGAGGATTATTAGAATAATAATATGAACCTTAAGAAGGTTAATTTTTTCTTTCTTCACATAATGAATGAACTATTCAATGTTTTAATTAAAAAAATGACAACTAAACTTATTTTTATATTTACCCTTTTTTGTTCTTTTTATAAAATGTGATCAGCCTCATTTACCTCATAATAGTTATGATCCTCCTTTCACAATGCACCACCCTGAATTAGAAAAAGAACCTAATTTCAACTTTCATTCAGATTTAACTATAGATTCCCATTTAGATACCATCATTAATGAAATAGCAAAAAATAATTCAATTGAGGGTAAATATATAGGCTTTGGATTTAAAATTTCTAAACAATATCTTAGGGGTGAACTACTATATAAAAAGGCTACAGTACAACAATTGATTGAATTAACAAATCATAAGAACCCTGCTGTTAGAATATACGCTTTCGAAGCACTTGCCAAAAATAAATATCTAAATTATAAGGACATTTTGGATGATCACAAAAACGATAAAAGTGTTATTCGCTTTCAAGAAGGTTGTGTTTCTTGGAATGCAACGGTTAAAGAATTATTATATGGAATTTCTAAAAGAGAATTAAATCATGTAGATTCTACTTACCTAACATGTGATGAAATTAGGAATCCTTATAAAAATAATTAGTGACTTAACATCTTCATTTTTAAATAGAAAACATTTTTCATGAACTAATCCTATCTTTGCACTCAAATTAAAATCGATTTAACTAACATGACATTACTACTTATATACGCTTTTGTATCTATTTTCTTTTCTTTTTTGTGTTCTATATTAGAAGCAGTACTTCTTAGTGTTACACCTACATTTATTAATGTCAAGAAAAAAGAAGGAAAAGCATATGCTACAACTTTAGAAGAATTCAAAAAAGATGTAGACAAACCTTTAATAGCAATTCTCACTTTGAATACCATTGCGCACACTGTTGGAGCAATATTAGTTGGTGTTCAAGCCAAAGCAGCTTACGCTGAATTATATGGATCAAACACTCGATCTATGTTTGGCTTTAATATGACAGAAGAATTAATGGTGGGGATTGTTTCTTCCATTATGACTGTTTTAATTTTAGTCGCTTCAGAAATTATACCTAAAACTATTGGAGCAACGTATTGGAAAAAACTATCTGGCTTTACAGCAAGAGCATTGAAAGTGTTAATTGCCCCTCTTAAATGGACAGGAATTTTATGGATACTTCAATTAACAACCAAACTCGTTGGCAAAAGTGCACATGGATCAGTATTGAGTCGTCAAGACTTTGCCATCATGGCTGAAATGGGATCCAAAGATGGAGCATTAAAAAAAGGAGAATCTAGAATCATTAATAATTTATTATTAATGGATAGTATTCAAGCAAAAGACATTATGACTCCTCGAACAGTAGTCGTTGCTGTACCTGAAACCATGACATTAGATGAATATTACAAAAAAAATCCAAAATTAAGATTCTCAAGGATTCCTGTTTATAAAGATGAAAGAGATAATGTTACTGGATTATTCTTAAAAGATGAATTATTATTAGGACTAGCACAGGATAGACATTCAGATAAAGTAGGTAGTATCATCAAGCCAATTGAAATGGTAAAAGAAGATGTATCTATTTCTTCTTTATTTAATCATTTCTTAGAATCCAGAAAACACTTAGCCATAGTTATTGACCAATATGGAGGTATGCAAGGTGTTGTAACGATGGAAGATGTTTTAGAAACATTATTAGGATTAGAAATCATGGATGAATCTGATAATACAGAAGATATGCAAGCATTAGCCCGTAAAAAGTGGGAAGAAAGAGCTAAAGATCTAGGTATTATAGAAGGAGAAAATATAGATTAATCAATCTTTACTAAAAGAAGACACAAAAGGTCGTCCAATCGGGCGACCTTTTGTTATTTTTGTTGCTATGGAAAATGGTAAATTAATCATTGGAACTAGAGGTTCTAAACTGGCTTTATGGCAAGCACACTTCACACAGAAAAATCTTGCTGACTTAGGAATAGATTCCGAGCTGAAAATCATAAAGACTAGAGGAGATCAAATCCAACATTTAGGTTTTAATAAAATGGAAGGCAAAGGTTTCTTTACCAAAGAAATTGAAGATGCTTTACTAAGAGGTGATATTCATTTAGCCGTTCATTCTATGAAAGATTTACCGACGAATTCACCTAAAGGACTATGTATCTCTGCGGTATCTTATCGAGCGAATCCTTCTGATACTTTAATCATTAATAAAAATGCTGTTGCCTCTGAAATTCTAAAAGTAAAAAAAGGAGGAATAGTTGGAACATCATCTGCTAGAAGAAAAGCGCAGATCTTAGACATCAGACCCGATGTTGAAATTAAAGATATCAGAGGAAATGTACCTACTCGGATAAAAAAATTAGAAGAAGGACAATTTGATGCCATTTTATTAGCAGCAGCTGGATTAGAACGTTTAGAATTAGATCTTTCTAATTTTGAAATCATCAACTTAAATCCAAAAGAATTTGTTCCTGCTCCAGCTCAAGGAGTGTTAGCCTATCAAACCGTAGAAAAAGATATGGCTACTCGAAGAATAATTAAAAAACTACATGATTCTGAAGTATCAAAATGTACGAATATTGAACGTAAAGTTTTGAATTTATTAGATGGAGGATGTCAGATGCCATTAGGTGTTTATTGTGAAAATGACGCCATGGGTTATTTCCATGTTTGGGCTGCCAAAGCAGAAGAATGGAACCAACCAGTCAAAAGAATAAATGTCTCATCTGCTACTACTTTTGATTTAGCTGAACGAATAGTTGATTTATTAAATAAAAAGTGACCCAAAAAACATATTAAGGTTAATTGTTATATAATATATTTATATTGTACACAAATTGCTGTGCCCAAATAAAACATAGCCCTATTTATCAACAAAAGTTTATTATTAAATGAAAAAAAGTTTACCGCTTTACCTCGTTGTCATTTCCCTAATATTAAGTACTAATATTTATGGTCAGCATGACCAAGAAATTAATAAATTAGAAAAAAATAAAAAGGATATTATAATCAATATCCAACAATACAGACAAACTTTAGTTTCTGCACCCAAAGAAATTAATCAATCCATAACTAAATCTTCTCCAATATCTATTGATATTGAATTACCTTCAGGAATTCACAATTTAAAAGTGGTTGAATCGCCGATCATGGAACCTCAATTAGCCGCTCAATATCCAGAAATTAAAAATTATTTGGTTTCTAATTCTGATGGAAGTGTCAAAGGTAGAATAAATGTTTCGCCTTCAGGTATAAGTGCAGTTCTTCACACAGAGAAAGGATTAGCATTTGTAGAACCAAAGAAAAATGCTTCATTGGGTGAACATATCACTTACTATGGTTCTGATGAAGAGTTAAGAGAGATGACTTGTGATGTTGTTGAAAATGCACACATACAAAATGATCTTCAAAACAGTAGTCTTAGAACTACGGGTAATGGAGCCACTTTAAAAATTTATAGAATAGCCATCGCCTCTGCTGGTGAATTCACCCAAGAGTTTGGTCCAGGATTAATGGATGTCAATACTAAAATTAATGAATACCTTACAGCTTTAAATGCTTTATATGAATCTGAGTTATCTTTTAGATTTGTACTGATAGCCTCTAACGATGACATTATCTTTTCGGACCCTGCTACTGACGGATTAGATCCTGCAAGTAGAACTACTTCAGCTCAAAATGTTATTAATGCAACGATTGGAGCTGCAAATTATGATATTGGTCATGTATTCTACACCATTGAACCCGTTTCTGGCTGCTCTGGTTGTAGTGCTACAAGCGGTGTTGCTGGCTTAGGCGTTGTTTGTAACAATAGCCAAAAAGGAAGAGGATGGACTGGTGCTACTGGTAATGCTAGTTTGAGTTTATTTATGGGAACTTTTGCTCATGAAATTGGACATCAATTTAGTGCACATCACTCTTATTACGGCACTACAAATAATTGTAATCAAAGATCTGCAGGACATGGTTATGAACCAGGATCTGGAAATACATTAATGAGTTATGAAGGAACTTGTGGGGCTCAAAATATTAATCCACGAGTATCAACTCAATATTTTCATATACATAGTTTAGAAGAAATGATCTCTTTTGCTTCAGGTATTTCTTGTAATACGACAGCATCTACAGGAAATACGCCGCCAGTTGTTACAGCTCCTACTGATTTTACGATTCCAATAGGTACACCATTTACTTTAATGGGGACAGGAACTGATGCAGATACAGATCCACTAACGTATGTTTGGGAGCAATACGATACTGATAATTTATCTTTGAGTTCACCTAATGGTGCACCAAACGACGCAGCAATAAGCACAACTGCTCCCCTATTCAGAAGTTTTGATCCATCAACTGGAGGAAATGAAAGGACCTTTCCTAAACTTTCAGATATACTTGGAGGAACTCAAACACAAGGAGAAATATTACCGCAAGTTGGTAGAACAATGCATTTTAGATTAACCGCTAGAGATAATCAAAATACTGGTATTGGAGGAGGTATTCATTGTGATGAAGTTGAAGTGACTGTCGATGCAGCAATGGGTCCATTTGCCGTAACTTCTCAAAATAGTTCCCCAACATATATTTATGATGGTTCAAATGAATTTGAAATAACTTGGAGTGAAAACAATACTGCTGCTAGTTGTCCAAATGTTGATATTCTAATGTCAACAGATGGAGGAGCAACTTTCCCTATCACATTAGCAACAGCCACAGCAAATGATGGTACAGAAAGCTTTACTGTTCCTAATAATATTACAACGACTGCTAGAATAAAAATTATCTGTTCTACGAATGTCTTTTTTGATATTAATGATACCGACATTACCATTACTAATGGTTGTCCAGCTGATGTTGATGGTTATTCATTTACACCAACTACAAGTCCTATTACAGAAACAAGTGGAAATACAGCATTAAATTTATCATTAATGCCTGATTATAAAATACCCGTTACAACTAAGGCATTTACTGTTACTACAAATGATCCTACTATGCGACTTACATATGAAGATGGTGGAGCTTGTAGTGCTCCTTTTAGCAATTCTCCACATTATACCTCTTTCGAATTTACTGTAGATGTAGCTGGTGTTTATACTTTTGCAAGAACAGGATCGGCCTCAACATTAAATTTATATACACCAAGCTTTGATGATAATAATACCTGTACGAATTGGTTAGGATCTAATGTAGTTTATACAGGTAGTTTTACTACAAATCCTAGTTTTACAGAAACTCTTTCTACTGGAGTTACTTATATATTGACCATTTGTGATTTTAGTACAGGTGATACTGGAAGTGCAAATATCACCTTCTCTGGACCAGGCAATGTTTTAGAAGAAGTATTACCTCCTTCAACTTTTGTTTATACGTATGTTGCTGTTGATAATTCAGGAAACATAGTTCAATTTGATGCAAATTCTGATTTCACAGATTTAGCAGCAGGTACTTATACTATTCATGGTTTATCATATTATGAAGCAGAAGATTTAAGTAGTTATGTTGGTGGTACTTATTCTAGTTTCATTACTGATTTACCAGGAACAATTTGTGGAGATCCAAGTTCTAATTCTATTACATTAACTGTTACTGGATGTACAACACCATCTGTAATTCCTTTAACTGGGGCGGGGTACACTGCTACAGATCAATGTACAGATGCCATGGGGTGGACACATTATTGGGATGATGTAAATGGCACAGATGGGGATGCAGATGATGTTCTTTTATTATCTGTTAAAAAGAATGGAAACAATATTGGCGATGTTGGAGATGGGACATTTAGCTTGGAACTTGATGCTTCTTCTGGAGCAGGAGTGTCTCAGATAACTGCCCCTTATGTCGTCAATTCAAATGATTGGTGGGTATTTAATAGGCATTGGGTTTTAACGCCTACTACAGAACCTACATCTGATGTAAATGTAAGGTTTTACTATACTTCAACAGATTTAACTGATTTGCAAGCACAAATACCAGGAGTTACACATACTGATTTATATTTCTGGAAAATAAATGATATTGTAACGACCTATAATAATAATCCAACTGCTGGCCACTCAGGAATTCCTTATGCTACTGCCTATAATACAGATGGTTATTGGCAATATTCAAATGGAAGTGCATCTACATCTAATTGGGCATATACTGCTAATGCACTAGGAAATGCAAATTATCATCAAGCTGAATATATTGTGGGTCACTTTGGTGGCGGTGGTGGCGGCGCTAGTAGTGCTGGTGATGGAGCATTACCTGTAGAATTACTTTCATTTACTGGAAAATCTACAAGAGATTATATTCGTTTAAATTGGTCTACTGCTACTGAAACGAATAGTTCTCATTTTGTTGTTGAAAGAAGTTACAACTCAATTGATTTTGTAAGAATTGGTGAAGTAAAAGCACAAGGAGAATCCACTTTAGAAAAGAATTATTTTTTAGATGATCTTGCCCCAAAAGTAGGTGTAAATTACTATCGCTTAATTCAAATCGATTTAGATGGAAAAGAAACCATTTATGGACCTATTCCAGTTGATTTTGAGCAGCAGGGGATCATCTCAATTTTCCCAATTCCTGTTAAAGGAGAATTTAATATTAGATATCATGCCAACAAATCAGGAGAAATTTATTGGGAAATATTCAATGCAAATGGACAAATTATTTCTAATAATAATGAAGCTGTTATTTCTGGTAACAACATGCTCACGATAAAAGAAAATAATTTAAGTAATGGATTGCATTATATAAAAATTACACAAGATAATTATGTTGGAACAATGAAGTTTGTTGTTTCAAAATAATTGAAATACTTTTCAATAAAAAAAGCCGAAATGAGAATTCATTTCGGCTTTTTTATAACTAATACATCTTTCCGAATTCTTTTAAACAATCGATTTAAAAAGCTTTAATTATATCCAGATTATAATTTTTTTTATCAATAATTATTTTGATATAGAAATTGATCTTCATTAATCAAATTAAGAATATAATTCAAAAAAGAGGTTGCTACACTTAATGTAACAACCTCTTTTTTATAAAAATATCTATAAATGATTATTTAACGCCATGCATCCATTTTCTTAGAATAAATGATAATAAGAATAATACAACACCTGCACCAATTGCAAATAATCCTAACTGATTAAATACTCCAATACTTACTTCTAAAGATTCAGCTGCGGAAGTTCCTTCAGGTACTGCAGTGTACATTGCGATTCTTCCTCCTAATAAATGAGCTAAAGAAGAAGTCATCATCCAGA
>JAHDFV010000353.1 GCA_020627985.1 Saprospiraceae bacterium | reverse complement strand
TAGTTTAATGTAATAAAATAAAAAAGCCACCTTATAAATAAAGTGGCTTTTAAAGTAGTAATAGTAGTAATATTAACTTGTCACAAGTAATATTTATCTTCCGCTTTGAATTAATTGATTAATTGCTTGCGCATATTGTTGATTCAATCTTTTTTGATCATTCATGTATTGTGATTGAATTTGTTCTAAAGCTTGTGGGTTCATTTGACTCACGTCCAAACCATATTCTTTAATCACTTTACGAATTCCTTTACTTGCTTTTCTTTGGGGTCTTTCATCAATTCTTTGCTTGATGCGATCAAAGATAGCTTGAGGAGCTGTTTTCACATTTGGATCTGAGGAATTTCTATCTTTTACATGTTCAACTCCATTGCGAATTAAATCCAATATGCTTACAGGGTCTTTTCCTTTTGCTTGTTGTTTATTTCTGTTTTTTTGATCTAATTCCTGAACTTTGTTTCTTAATAAATCAAAAACAGTTGCATCAGCTGTTTCTTCATTAGGGTTTGCTCTATTCTCGTTTTGAACATTATTGATTGTATTCAAAAGAGCATTTAAAAATTTTCCTTTAGCCATTAGATAAGTATTAAAGTTAAAAGTACAAATTAACAATTTTTAGACGTACGCTAAAATACTTGTCACTAAAATTAACATTACTTTATTAAAACTATATCAAGATCTTTTATCCAAGCCTAGATTTAAAATCATCGTATCCAAATCTTCTAATATAATCTATCTTACCATCCTGTCTTCTAATCGCAATATTCGGATGTGAGACTCCATTAAACATATTGGTTTTAACCATAGTGTAGTGCATCATATCTTCAAAAATCACCTTATCTCCAACTTTTAAAGGTTTATCAAATGAATATTCATCTATCCTATCTCCTGCCAAACATGATACGCCACCAAGCCGATATGTAGGTTGATTGGGTCTAGGGTCTGTAGCGCCTAAAATCTTCGGACGATAAGGCATTTCTAATGTATCTGGCTGATGACACGTAAAGGAAATATCTAATAAAGCTGTTTTAATACCATGATTATCAACTATATCTAAGACCGTAGAGACTAAACAACCTGAATCCCAAGCAATAGCAGATCCTGGTTCTAAAATAATGTTTAAATTATGTTTTTCTTTAAAATGCTTTAGTAATTGTATTAAATGATTTACATCATAATCTTTATGCGTAATTAAATGTCCTCCTCCAAAGTTTATCCATTTTATGAGAGGCAAAAGATGTCCAAAATGTAACTCAACTCTTTCCAATACTTTTTCTAGAACAAAGGAATTATTTTCACATAATACATGAAAATGAAGTCCTTCTATTCCTTGGGGTAAACCATTTTTAAGTTGATCTTTATCTATTCCAAGCCGTGATCCTTTTGCAGATGGATTATATAAATCAGTTTCGATTTCAGCATATTCTGGATTAATTCTTAAACCCATTGAAACGGGTCTTATGTTATTTAAAACAGTCCCTTTATAGGTTTCAAATTGCGATAAAGAATTAAACGTAATGTGAGATGAATATTGTAATATCTCATTAAATTCATGAGGCAAAAAAGCAGGAGAATATGTATGAGATAAAGTGTTCATTTCTTCAAAACATAAACGGGCTTCATTTAATGAACTTGCTGTAGCACCATCCAAATATTTAGAAATTCGGTTAAAAACAGGCCACATGGCGAATGCTTTGAATGCTAGAATTATCTGAGCATCAGCATCTACTTTTACCTGATGTAATTTTTTTAAGTTTTTTATCAATAAATCTTCCTCTAATAAAAAAGTAGGAGATTGAATATGATTAAAATCAAATAGATTCATTTAATAATTGGATTTTTTTCGTCAATAACAATGGTATTTGTCCATCTATCGTGCCAGCCCATACCTGTATCTCCTAAAAATGAAAATGACTCGAAAGGAACTAGTCGACTTAAGGATCGGAGGAATATGGTTTTCATATTAGGATAAATGGAATCTTCACTGTAATTAAGGACTCTAGTCCCTGTTATAAATTTAGCTGGACTTTTCCCTTTAAATATGCCTTCTGTTAAAAGGTAGTAAGCTAAGTATAATATATATCCGAAAAGATACCTAAATATTTCTTCAGAAAATGAACTAGAACCTTCTATCAAATTAACTCCAAAAATTGCAAATGCAAATGTAAATGTAAAACCAATAATAAAAAGTATGTAATCAATTATTAAGTTTAATAATCGTTTTGTTTTACTCGCATGAACCAACTTAATAGGTTGATCGATAACATTCGAATCCAGAATATCTTCGTTTTCCATCTTACTTCTTCTTGTATTCCATTAACCAACCCGCTGCAGGAAAAGACTCATTCCCTTCTAAATGTCCTTTGACTAATTTTTTCTTTACAAAGCCCATTTTTTCATAAAATGAAAGCGCCATATGATTTTCTGATAAGACATCTAAAGTAACTATATCTCCACAAAATTGCAAGGCAAATTCGACAAGCGTTTTTCCGATTCCTTTCCTGAATAGTTTAGGGTCTGTATACAGCCAATTTATTTCTTCAGAATTAAAAGCAATAAAACCAACGACTTTCTTATTATCTGTTGCAACATATAAATTATCTTCAAAAAGCCCTTCACTCTCAGCTGTTTGTTCTAAGGTTTTAAATGCTTTTAAATCGACAGATCCTTCTAATTCTAGCATTCGCCCTTCGTCATGTATTTCACAAAGTCGATTCCAATCGGATTTTTTATATTTTCTAATTTCAATCATTTTAAAAGATATTTTACTCCAATAACAACTCAAATTTACAAAGTATCGTTCCTTTTTTCATCATTTCATACTAAACTAAAAATTTAAATCGTTTAGGTCTCAATTCACCAAAAGCAGATATGATGAAAAATGTATCAAAATGGTTTTTAGGTTATTTAAATCAACAAAATAATAAAGATGAAAATTCCGCTTGCAATCCTAAGTCCTTTATTAGTAGTTTTTATGTCCCTACTTCTATTTTCATGTGCAGAGGATGATTTTGAAACATCGACTTCTGTAGCACCCAACAATACAGATGATGCTGATTTATTAAATTTAATTAATTCTTACAGAACATCTGGCTGTACTTGTGGAAATACTTTTTATCCAGCGGTAGCTCCTTTAAGTTGGAATAATTTATTAGCCAATTCAGCATATGGCCATAGTAAAGATATGGATCAAAATAATTATTTTTCTCATACCGGTAGAAATGGATCGAATCCTGGAGATAGAATTAAAGCAGCAGGTTATAATTGGATGACTTATGGTGAAAATATTGCTTTTGGATATAACAGTGAGCAGGCAGTTATACAAGGCTGGATAGAAAGTCCAGGTCATTGTAAAAATATAATGAATCCTAACTTTACGGAAATGGGTATCGGTCGAAGCGGAACCTATTGGACCCAAGATTTAGGCAGATCAAGATAAAATTTATTAAAAAAGGAGATGTGTAAACAACTCCTTTTTTAATTTAGTTAATCGATATTATTAGAAAAAATGCTTTAATATAATTCTAAATCCACACCTTCTAGTTCATGCCATTCTAAACCATGTTTTCCTAAAACATTTAAAAAGGGATCAGAATTAAATTCTTCTACATTATATACTCCATTCTTCATCCATTTTCCTTGTAACATCATCATCGCTCCAGTCATTGCTGGTACTCCTGTGGTGTAAGAAACTCCTTGAGCACCTGTTTCATCAAAAGCAGCTTGATGGCTACAATTATTCCAGATATAATATGTCTTTTCTTTTCCATCTTTTATTCCCCTGATTC
>JAHDFV010000352.1 GCA_020627985.1 Saprospiraceae bacterium | reverse complement strand
TTCCATTGAGCTAGGAAATGATATTTGTTCTGATCATCTGCCTTTGGTTATTGATTTGTGTAATTAAAAAAAACAAAAATCATCAAGTCTCAAAGAATATATACAAGAAATTAATTTTGATATTAAAAATCTACATATACGTTAAAAAAGCGGTTACATCAGGATAATCCAAAATTATCCACATAGCTTTGTAATACAATATATATTAGAAGTTTCTTTAGCGATTATTTTTAAACTTGCAAGGTTTTTATTGTAATCCTCTGTAATCCTTCAAATTAACCAACGATATGAGAATCCACCTATTTACAATAGTATTGCTTTTCAGTTCAATACAAATTTATGCTCAAAAATTAGGCTTATCAAGTTTTTCGCCTAACTCCCAAAGAACAACTAACAATGATGATGTTCAAATATTTAATATCGGAGAACCAATCATTAATCAAACCCAGAACGAAGACCTAATTATAAACAACGGTCTTTTAAATGGAGTAATTTCAAACAATTTTACTAATGCAAATCTTCATGTACGGTTTTTCTTTGATGAAAATGAGAATGGAAGTTATGATATTGAAGAGTATTATTTAGAGCAAGGTAACTTTTCTATTAATGATAATTTATATCAAAATTTCTCAAAAGAAGGAGTTTTATTTGCAGCACCCATTGGTGAAATAACAGTTAAGTATGAAATCGGAAGTAACGACTTTTGGATATTAACATCTCAAGCAGAACAAACAGTTGACATCAATAACATTGAGGATTATAAAATTGTAACTTTTGGAATAAAACCAATTGTTGAAAATACTAAAATCAACACTTATTTAAATTCTGATAATTTTCGTTGTGGATTTACCATTGATTATATATTATCTGTAGTAAACTCTGGGACGACAACTGTAGAAAGTGTTGCTTTTTTAAAAATTGATGAAAGAATCTCAGATGTTACTTATTCAGAAATTCCAGATATTGAAATTGATTCTAACTATGTTGGATGGAATTTTTCTCTCAATCCTTTTGAATCAAGAATTATAAAATTTTCATTAAGAGTACCTTTAATTCAAGATGGGTTTGACTTAGGGCAAGTTTTCAAATCACTAAGTTGGGTTGAAAATGCTGTTCCGAGAGAAGAATTTTGTTTTGAACAAGAACTAAGATGTGCTTATGACCCTAATGACAAATTAGTTAATCCATCAAGACCTGATAGTTTAGCATTAATTGACAATCCACTGGTTTATACTTTGCGTTTTCAAAACACAGGTAATGACTATGCACTAAATATAGTGGTAACCGATACATTAAGTGAACATTTAGATATCTCTACTTTTAGGGTTATTAATACAAGCCATCCAGATCATCTAACAGTTGTTCAAAATATGGACAACCCAAGAATTGTAGATTTCAAATTCGACAATATCTTTTTACCAGACAGTACGACAAATCTTGCAGGAAGTAATGGTCACATCATGTTTACTATAAAACCAAATGAAGAGGTAACAGAAGAAACAGTTATCAATAACACAGGATTCATATACTTTGATTTTAACCCTGCGATAATTACGAATACAACTGGGAGTACCTTAGTTGAGGAATTCCCTATTGTTTCTATTTCTGAAGAAATAAACTCAAATGACATAAAAGTTTTTCCAAATCCAACTTATGGCCAGATTTCTTTTAACAAAAAGGTTTCCGAAATTTTGGTTTACAATATTCATGGCGCTTTGATAAGAACATTTCAAAATACCGCAAAGATTGACATCTCAAGGGAATCTGCTGGCACATACTTACTTGAATTAAGGATTGGGGATTATAGTAGTTATGAAAAGATTGTATTAATTAACCAAAAATGAAACTAATGTATCAAAAAAACAATATGATTAAAGGCTTTCTATGGACGCTAATTTTAGTTTCCACAAACATTATAGTTATGGCACAATCGGAAGCCATACCTTATCAATCGATATTAACAGATGGTGATAATTCTGTTTTAAGAAATTTAAGTACAGAGATTGAAGTAAATATAATACAAGATACTGAATCTGGAAATATAATTTACTCAGAGTCGCACCAAGTTGTAACAGGGCAACAAGGTGAAATAATTCTAGAAATCGGGAATGGCGAAGCAAGCTTATTTACATTTCAAGATATTGATTGGACCAAGCCTAATTTTGTATCTATTGGTTTTAAACCTGAGGGTTTTACCAGTTTTCTGTATAACGATACTGTCGAATTACTATCCGTACCATATGCATTATTTGCATTGAAAGTTACATGCCAGCAAGGTTGTCCAGGACCTAAAGGAGAAGATGGAGATGATGGCGTTGATGGAGAAAATGGCGTTGATGGAGCGGATGGTTGGGATGGACAAACTGGACAACAAGGAGAAACTGGATATTCGGGAATTGAAGGAATAACAAGCGCCCAGAATAGTGCACCGACAAATCCTCTAAATGGGGAATTTTACATAGATGATGGAACTAATCGTGCGGATGGACAACCCGGATTTAGATATTATACTGGAGTTAATTGGATCGACTTATAAAACTTACCAATAATGAAAATCAAATTTATATTTATAATTACTTTTATTTACCAAACCATAAATGCGCAAATAGTTAACCCAGTTTGCGATGATCCGGTAAATATTCCACTAACTATAAACTACACAGGATTTATTATTTACGATGATGTTACCCTTTTAGAGTCCGCCTCTGAAAATTCTTTTCAAAGTTTACGTTTTACGATTACAGCAGACTCGATAAATGGAAATGAAGTATTTCAAGAAACCCATGTTATTCCATTAAATTTAAATGGTTTCTTTAATGTAGAAATAGGTAGTAAAGAAACAAGAGATTTTACTGTTTTATTAGATTTCATAAATGATAATATTGGAATTGACTACTTCATAAATCTATATATTCGAGAATCGTCTTGGAACAGCATTTATGTTGGATCTAAGAAATTATTGGCAACCCCATATGCCTATATTGCCAATGCTTTAGGAGGCATTGGTCCTAGAGGTGAAGATGGCACTCCTGGTGTAAGTGGAGTAAATGGACAAGATGGAATTAATGGTCAAGATGGAGCTTCTGGAATCCAAGGAGAGCCAGGAGCAAATGGATTTGGGAAAATGATTTGGAGAAATAGTCCACCTAGTTCATCTGGAGTTTTTACCTATATAGATGATGGTACGAATACAAGTGATGGCAATCCAAGTATTATGTTTTTAATTAATGGAGAATGGACAGAAATTTAAAATAATATGAAATCAATTATAACAATCCTAATAGTATTAATTCATAATATTGGGTATTCACAAAGTTCAAATGTTTTTTCTTACCAAGGCTTACTACTTGACGAAAACAGAAATGGCTATGTTAATAAAGATGCAATATTTAATGTCTCTGTCACAGATAACAATCAGACTGTAACTTATTTACAAGAGATACATGAAATTCAAACAAATGAAAATGGTGTTTTTACCATTAATATTGGGGAAGGAGAATCTATTCTTGGATCAATCTCTGATATTGATTGGCTAGAAAATGTCCCAATGATTAATATAAGTTATGACTTATTGAATGGACAAGGAGAAGTTGATTTAGGAAGTGTTACGTTTTCATCTGTACCCTTTACTTTATATTCAGAAAAGGTGATTTGCCCAAAAGGTTTTGATGGAAGAACCATAAACGGACAAAACGGCGCTGATGGTCAAGATGGTGTAAATGGTGCTAATGGCGCTCAAGGTATTATGGGAGAGCCAGGATTGCCAATTACACAGATGTTAAATGAAGCGCCTTCAAATTCATCTAATGGAACTGTATACCTAGACGACGGCACAAACCGAGCTGATGGAAAACCAGGTTTTAGATATTATGATA
>JAHDFV010000351.1 GCA_020627985.1 Saprospiraceae bacterium | reverse complement strand
ATCTTCAAATGCTACCTCCATACAAGCTAGATAGAAGTCCTCAAAACCAGAATCATTGTCAAGATGATCAGAACTCAAAGAGCGATATATCATTTGAACAGCCTTATCCATCCCTATAGGACTTACATTATAATCATATCCATTGTCATTGGTATCGCTTCCACCTTCTACTAATAAATAAAACATATAACCAACTATGGTAGCCCTGTTGTACCTAGTAGTCCAATTATTGCCTTCAAAAGTATCTGCATTTCCTGATAAATTGGGGTTTGAGAGGTCTCTATCACCTAAAAAATCCCATGAAAAAGGAGTAAAAGGATTAATATGTTCATGTTCTACAGCTGACCCGAAAATATCACAAATACCTTCGTTTAAACCCTGAGTATTAGTAGAATTTCCTTGTAATATATCCATAAAATGTAGAACCCCATGTGTAAATTCATGGCCGTAAGCATCCAAAACGTAAGTATAACCATATTCTACAAAAGAACCATTAATAATATTCCTATCATATGGAGAATAACCAGGTGAAGTAATATCTGAATTAAAAATATTCACAATTACTTCTACCTCATAATCTTCATTATCCCATCCAGTTAATCCAAATTTATCACAAAAATAATCATAAGTCTTTCCTACACACCAGTGAGCATCTAGTGCATAAGTACTTTGGTTTATAGCTTGAACTAATTCTCCATTCCACCATTTTGTAGAGATATTCCTCCCTCCTTTTTCATCCAATAAATAATTGTCACCTTGGATCTCTTTTACATTGAGTAGCTGTTCTCCATAATGCTGAGTTTCTAGGAGCAGTTGATCTTGAACTAATAGCTGGGCCAATACATTAGTAGAAATAAGTACTAATAAAATACTGATTACTAAGTGTTTCATAGTTTAAAATTAAAGTTGTGTGGTAAAAAATGTAATAGTAATATATAAAATCCTTTCTATCAAACACTGCATTTCAAGAATTTCAGCCTTACGAACTATTTACATTTCTTAGCAAACTATAATAGATCACTAAGCAAGAGGTATTTCTATTATGATAATACAAAAACACTACGATACCCAGCTTCAGTGTCATTAGAGAACCCTAAGCCATTTACAAGGATAGCCTCATTCCTATAACTTCAATAGTTTATGGACCGTAATCGTATTTTTAGTGAAAACTTTTAGGATATATACTCCCACAGGGTGTTCTGATAAATCTATTTTCTTTTGGTCAGAAAAAATAACTTTTATTTGTTCTCCATTAATCGATAGGAATTCAATTTTTTTTATCTCATGTTCTTTAGCATCGATATTTACTTCACTTGAAAAAGGGTTAGGATATACGTCAATTTCACCTCGAATCGTTGAAGTGATATTGGTTCGCATCACTTGAATACATTCCATCGTATCAACACATGCACCCTGAACTATCTCAGCTGTATAAGTCCCATTTTCTTCGACTTCAAAAACAGAAGATGATTGACCATCGACCAGTGAAAAGTTATTGTCGCAATCCAACCATTGCACAGCAGCTCCACTAGGAATATTGGCTGTTAAAGTATATTCATTTAGAACAATTGAAACTTCTTCATTGATTTTTTCAAACTTTATATAAAGAAGGCTATCGCAGACCAATCCATAATGGAGAGTATCGGTATATACCGTATCGGTTTCAATTAATAGATCTTCATATTGATAAGTGGTGCAAAATTGTAGGGTATCGAAATTCTCTACGACCCTTTTTTCAATTCGTGCAGGATTCCCCAGCATGGCAGCATTGGTTGACCGCACTCTTAAATAAAATTCTTTATTTAAATCGGTATCAGCAGGCAAATCTATTTCAGTTGTTTTGTTTCCGGTTCCGTTTAAGGATTTTAAAGCCAAAGCATTTTGGAAGTTCCCTGATTCGTCCGAGAGTTCATAAAAGAATGTATTATTGGACGAAAACGGGACATTTTGAGGTAAAAAATGGGTAACCTTTAGTTGGTTTTCTTCACAAAGCAAATCGTTTGAAATTTCTAAATTAATATTTGAATCATTGCTTGTAAGTATAAACTGAATTATCAATTCCTTAGGAGAATTATGAGCGTCATTAGAGTGAATTTCAATTGAGCAAGTGGTTTCTGTAGATGGAACCTCTATATTCATTTCTACTTCCTGAGATTGATTTGATCCGATTGCACCTGACGACACTAAGGGTTCTATATAAAGGCAATCTTCCAATAATTCCCAATTCAGTATACCACTACCAATATTTCCAATTTCAAATCTCACATTTCCAAATGAATTGGGCGCGGCATAAATTTTAAGGGTATCTTCCTGCACGCTCAATTTCGGCCCTAGGACAGTTATAACATGGCCTTCAACAAAGATGCATTCATGATCCTCTGCATTAAACAAATTTACTGGAGTAGCTGATAATTGATAGAGCCCAGGAGGAACATTATCGGGAATAAGAATTGGATAATTAAAAATCTTCTTGGTTTCTCCAGGAAAAATAAATGGAAAATTAGTTTCAAATAGATATTCCCCTTCTTCAAATTCTGGGTATAGTAATTCTTCGGATTTAAGCGTATAAGAATATCCCTGGCCTTCTAATGAGAATTCCCACAATAAACTACTATATTCCAATCCATCACTATTATGGATAATAAATTCACCATTTATTGTTTCCCCTGGTGTAACCTCCAAAGAGAACGGTTCATAAAGTCCGGTCAACCTTGGGAGCTCCTTGTTTTTTATCATATGAACTTGGGTAATCCTCTTATCTTCAAATGTCCAATTGCTCGAAGTACTTTCCAGATAAAACTGATCAATGATATAATAAGAACCAGTTTCAGGGAATTCATCACACCTAACCTGATTGGTTTTACCAAAAGCAAAATTCAAAGCATTATTAAAATGATTTCCGTAATAAATGGAATCCAAATGTAAATCCCCAGAATCTATGATTGTATCCGTAGATATATAAATATTGGTATATCCTATAAAAGGTCCTTGCAAATCATGATCTCTATGTCCTACTCTAAGCGTTTTGATAAAATCATAAACATCCATAAAAGACTTACTTCCGCTTTGAGGTTCCGAAAAATCATAAATACTCCCATCTTTTATTGTTAAACTATAAGCTGTGATTTCAAATTGAGTCTGAGTAAGTCCTTTGATATTTAATGCTAAAAATATCACTAATGGGATTAGATAAAGTTTATTCTTCATGATTTAATGTTCTCTTTCCAATTCAGCTTTGAGCTGTTTGGCTTTAATTGATTTTTTATCGCTAACATAACTGCTGTTTTTTCTTCCTCTTCCTGGTTTTGATACTGGAACATATGGTTGGGGAGCTTCAAGATATACTAGTAAACCTTCCGAGGCATCCATAACGTATTACTGCTACATTGCTTGCATTGTTTTCCTTAATCTTATGTTATTCCCTTAGATGCTATCACCACCAACCCAGTCATATTTTATGTGTACGCTCTTCGATTTAATGACCTCTAAAGCTAACTCAGGTTTTGTTTTATACACTTGACCTTTTCAGATATACCTGCTTTTTAGTAGATCTTTATATCCTTAAGCTGGGTGTAAAGCAGCTTGTCTTGCCAATAGCACTTCTTCGGTTTCTTCACGGTCTGGATCGGGAACGCAGCAATCGACAGGGCAAACAGCCGCACATTGAGGTTCTTCATGGAAACCCATGCATTCCGTACATTTATCAGGAACGATAAAATATATATCATCATCAACAGGTGCTTGTTCAGCATCCACATCCACATCTCTACCATCTTCCAAGGTATAAGAACCTGATACATTGGTTCCTTCAGCTACTGTCCATTCTACCCCACCTTCATAAATGGCCGTATTAGGGCATTCAGGTTCGCAAGCGCCACAGTTGATAC
>JAHDFV010000350.1 GCA_020627985.1 Saprospiraceae bacterium | reverse complement strand
GGATTATATTTCAAGATATCCTGATGGATATATAACTAAGATATAAATTCTTTACATAAGATGTAAGAATAAGTACTATTTTATAATTCTAACATGATCGTTTCTTCATCATCTAAAAAGTAAAGTTCAATCTTATCGCTTGATTTTTTAAGCGCATTCATATCAAAACATAAGGTTTGATTCAGTGTTTCTGAAGCAGGAATACCATCTGTTTTAACAACAATCTTTACATTGGTTTTTGGAGGGTAAGATTTCATAATTGCACCATTCCAATAAATATTAGATGAAATGATTTTAGAAGTAGTTGTTACATCAATTTTGATCTCTTTTCCTTCTTGTCGTACAGTTTCTAAACTATAATTATCTGAGGATAATTGATTGAATTTATTATTTTCTAATAATTGAATTGAAGGGCAATTTGCTTGATCGTTTCCACTTGCTTTTTTAGTAGAATCACAACTCATTTGAAAAACAGAAAATAAAATAAGGATAGCAAAAAGATTCTTCATCGTAAAAAGTATGTTTATAAATTTAAGGCGAAATTAATATAAAATTTCTCCCCAATAATACTGATTTATTTCATAGCAAAGATAATAAAACAAGAAACTGTACTGTTAATAGTTTTAAAAGGGAATCAGTTTCAACTAAGAAACGCTTGAAAGCGTCTGTTTGCTTAGTAATAATTAGCATATAATGAAAATTTATTATACATTACAGACTTTTATATTTTAAGATTGAAACGAATCATTAAACCATCAAAATTAGTCGGATATCATGTTGAATTTTTCAATACTGTTATTTCAGGATGCTGAAGAAGAAGCACAAAGCATTTTAAGTGTCATCCTCCAAGGAGGTGTACTCGGAATGATCATCGTTGCGATATTACTTGTGCTTTCCATCTTGGCATTATATATTTTTATCGAACGTTATTTAACCATTTCCAAAGCAGAGAGTGTGGATCAAAATTTCATGAATTCCATTCGTATGAATGTGCAAAATGGAAATTTGAATGCTGCAAGAGCTTTGTGTCAACGTACAGATACTCCTGTAGCAAGAGTTGTTGAAAAAGGTTTAATGAGAATTGGTAAACCTTTAAAAGATATTTCTGCAGCTATTGAAAATGTAGGAAATTTAGAAGTATTTAAACTCGAAAAGAATTTATCCAATTTAGCCAGTATAGCAGGAGCAGCACCTATGATTGGATTCTTTGGAACAGTAACAGGTATGATTATTACTTTTCAGACCATGGCTTCGAATCCTGAAGCTTCCGAATTAGCAGGTGGTATTTATCAAGCCTTATTGACTACAGCATTTGGATTATTTGTTGGTATCCTTGCTTTTGTAGGTTATAATGTTTTGGTATCAAAAGTTAATAAAGTAATGTTTAAAATCGAAGCTTCAGCAATGGAGTTTATTGATTTATTACAAGAACCAGCAGGTTAAGCTTTAAGTCTTAGTTCATCTATCATTTAATTTACTTACGACTTAAAACAAGAATAAATGGGATTAAAAAGAAGAAATAAAGTGAGTGCGGAATTTAGTATGTCCTCTTTGACGGACATCATTTTCCTATTACTCATTTTCTTCATTCTGACTTCAACATTAGTAAGTCCAAATGCCTTAAACTTAAAATTGCCTTCGTCAAGTGCAACAACCGTCGCTCCATCAGCTATACCCGTTTCAATCACTAAGAAAGGAGAATGGTATGTAGAAGGTCGAAAATTGGCAAGTTCTGGCAAATTGAGTTCTGCAGTTAGAAGAAGAATCAGTGAAGAAAAAAAAGCAGGCAAATCGAATAAAGAAATAACCTTAACCATAGTAGCAGAAAGAGGAGTACCGATTGAAAATGTAGTAAAAGTGATGGATTTAGCATTGAGTTTAAGAGTAAATGCAATTCTAGCCACTGATCCTGGTAAATAGTATTGTGTACAATACAAGACAGAGATACCCATTTTCATATAATATGGATGTTGTCCTTTTTAATACAACAAGTAGGTATCATGGAAAATTTTGAAAGCCCTTACGAGGAAGAAAATAAAAAGAAAAGTGCGATTATTACTTCTGTAGTATCTATTCTCCTATTTATATTATTGTTGTTACCCTTAGTGTCTTCCGTTCAAATCATTGAAAAGGAAACAGAGGGTATTATGGTGAATTTAGGACAAGCCAACAGCAATCCTTCAGGTCCAATTGCAGAGAACTTGCCCTCAGAATCAGAAACTGAATCTACGAGTGAACCTACTTCTTCAGAAAGTGAGACTTCTGAAAGTGAAACGGCTTCTTCCAGCAGTTCTTCATCTTCTAGCTCCTCTTCAGCAGTTAATAAAAAAATTGAAGCAAAAGATGATCCTAAAAGTATAAAAGTGGATGCTAAGAAGAAGGAGGATAAAAAAGAAAAGAAGAGATCAAAAGCCGAAATAAAGAAGGAAAAAGAAGCAGCAGATAAAAAGGCAAAAGAAGCAAAAAAGAAAGCAGAAGCAAAAGCTAAAAAAGAAGCAGAGGAAAAAGCAAAAAAAGAAGCAGAAGAAGCGCGTAAAAAGAAAGAAAAAGAATTAGCAGATCGTAAAAATGAACTCAATGATTTTCTAGGTGGAGGAGATGGCGATGATAGTTCTTCTGAAGGAGATCCAGATGGCCAACCCAATGGAGCACCTACAGGATCAACAACTGGTACTGGAGATGTAGGAGGAGGATTATCAAATCGAGGTGTATTGGAACGTCCTAAAATTACAGATGATTCACAAAAAACTGGCAAAGTTGTTGTCAAAGTATGTGTAAACACAAAAGGTTCTATTATTTCTGCTAAATATACTCAAGCCAATTCTACAACCAATGACCCTCATTTAATCGCTTTAGCAGAAAAAGGAGCGAAAGAATACAAGTTTAAAAAAGGAGAATTAGAAAAACAATGCGGTACAATTACTTTTGATTTTAATGTAAAGTAATTAACTTCATTCCTTTCAAAATAATGACTATTACTATATAGTCAATGAAGAACGAAAAGCATGTCAGGCAAGAAGAAGAAAAGTTATTCTCAAACTATAGAATATTTATTTAGTCAATTACCTATGTATCAAAATGACGGTAAAAAGGCAATGAAAAAGGATTTGAAAAATATTTTAGCTTTAACCAAAGCTTTAGATCATCCGCATAAAAAATTTCCTTCCATTCATATAGCAGGTACGAATGGCAAAGGGTCAACAACACATATTTTATCTGCAATTTTACAGCAAAAAGGATTAAAAGTAGGAGTATATACTTCTCCACATTACAAAGATTTTAGAGAACGGATAAAAATAAATGGCGTATTAGCTAAAGAAAGTTTTATTGTTGATTTTGTAGCAGAGCATAAAAAGCTTTTAGATAAAATTAAACCTTCATTCTTTGAAATTACTGTTGCAATGGCATTCCAGTATTTCGCTGAAAAAAAGGTAGATATTGCGATAATAGAAACTGGTCTTGGTGGTAGATTAGATTCTACAAATATTATTACACCATTAGTAAGTGTGATTACGAATATTAGTTTGGATCATACAGATATGCTCGGTAATACTTTGAAGAAAATTGCTGCAGAAAAAGCAGGAATTATTAAAAAAGAAATACCTGCAATTATTGGAGAATATAATGAAGAAACAGCATCTGTTTTTGAAAAGAAAGCCAAAGAAGTTACAGCGCCCCTTTCATTTGCAGAAGATACATATAAAACAATTCCTACGGTAAAAGCTTTAACACATTCCATATTTAATATTTATAAAGATAAGTTATTATATATAAAAGATTTGGAAACGGATTTAGCGGGAATATATCAATCTAATAATTTTAATACAGCGATTCGAGTTGTAGATGAATTAAATCGTTTACATTACGATATCACCAAAAATGATATTTTAAAAGCATCCAGAAGTATAACTCGTTCTACCT
>JAHDFV010000349.1 GCA_020627985.1 Saprospiraceae bacterium | reverse complement strand
TCGAATCGTCAAAATTACCACAACCCTAAAGGGAGTTTGACTATTTTTAAACTTTCCACCCTTTAGGGATGGGGTAAAGAAAGTTCGAATCGCTTATACGAATAAAAAAGAGCCTTGAAAACATATTTTCAAGGCTCTTTTTTATTTCGATTAACTAACTAGAACATTAATCTCTTCCAGCTAACATCGCTAATAAACGAAGGAATTCAAAGTAGATCCATGCTAAGGTAACAAGCAAAGCAAATCCACCAAACCATTCCATATATTTAGGCGCTCCACCTTTTACTCCTTTTTCAATTAGATCAAAATCTAATAAGAAGTTTAAAGCAGCCACTCCAATGATTAATAAAGAAATACCAATTGCCATTGGGCTACCATCATGTAAAAATGATGCGTGTACTCCAAAGAAACTCAATACAAAAGTTGCTAGATACATCAGCATAATTCCTGCTGTTGCTCCCATAACTATCATTTTGAATTTTTGTGTTACAGGTATTAAGCCTGAGCGATATATCATCAGCATTACAATTAAAGTAGATACAGTTAATCCTACTGCCTGTAGAACAATACCATCATACATTGCCATATAATGCATTGATATAATTCCTAAGAAAAATCCTTCTAATACAGCATATAATGGTGCTAACTTCGGTGCTAAATGCGATTTAAAACCTACAACAACTGCAGTGATTAAAGCTCCTATTGCAGAACCGATCATTACTAATTGTGAAGGGAAGAAAGTAGCCGCAACAAAAGCAGAACCCACTAAAATCATTATTAATACTAATGATTTATTAAGTGTTCCTGACAAAGTCATTTGTTCGCCAATTACACGAACTGGAGCATCTAAAACCCCTTTATCTTGATAATCTACAGCAAAATTTTCTGGATTTTCGAATTGTTTTGATAAAGGATTACTAGATTTATTGAATCTATCTAACATAATGTTTTATGATTTTTGGTTAATTATTTAGTTGTTGGTTAATACTACAACAAATATAGCATTGTTTTTGGTTCATTATTAAGACGCAGATAAACATTAAATTGCACAAAAAATAGACAAAAAGCAATGTTAAAGATTGTTAACTCTCTAAAAAAGAAAGCAATGACTGGTATTGAAGAAATAAAAACGCTTTTGGATGATCAAGGGAAAATTGAAATTTGGCCATCCAAAAAAGAGAAAAAAATGAAAGTTTTAACTTTTATTGCTTCAAAATTTGAGCAAGAAAGGAAATATACTGAACTTGAAGTCAATGAAATTTTAAAAAGTCTTCATAGTTTTGGAGATCATGTGCTACTTAGAAGGGAACTCTACGACAAGCATTTCTTGAATAGGACAAAAGATGGTCGTTCCTATTGGCTAGAAGCGTAAAATACTTGAGGAGTATTCCTTATATTTACACCAAATAGATGTTGATAATAATTAATAATGGATAAGAAACCTACTTTAAAAGAATTTTTAAGGGATAACCCCAATAAAGGCTTAAACGATTATTTTCAAGAATGGGGGCAAGATCCGGAACCCGTTCACCCTGAATATCACCCACCTCAAGAAAATATAAACCCTACTCCACCTCCTACCCCTGTTGAGCCACCGCCAGTAGTTGAACAACCACCAATACAACAATATCAACCGCCTACACCACCACCAGTAGTAGAGCAACCACCAGTACAACAGTATCAACCCCCATCGCCACCGCCACCAACGAAACAATATCAGAATCCGCAACAGCAGTATCAGAATCCCCAGCAACAGTATCAAAACCCACAACAACAGTATCAAGTTAATAAACCACCTGTACAACAAGATAATACTTACGTTAATCAGCCCAAAAGTTATTTAACGCCAACTCGATCTGCGAAAACGAAAGTGAGTATTCTTTCTATTCTTGGTGCTATATTAGTAATCGCAGCTTTGTTTCTTCCTTGGATTAATGTAGAATCTTTGAAAGGATTTAAAGATATTGTTACGGTAACAGGATTGAATATGCCTGAAGCTTTTGAAAAGATTATGGGTTATCAACATACTTTATTGTATCATACCATTTATGCCATTACCGCTGGAGGAGCTATTGCCTTATTGGGAGAAATTTCTAGAAGCTGGGTCTTACGAATCTTAGGACAAGTGATCGCAGTTGCTTTTGGTATATTCTGGATTTATAATTTGTACACATCATACGGACATATTACTACAGAATTAAATATAAAAGATCTAGAATTATTTAAATATTTACAATACGGATCCTTTATGATGGTAGGAGGAATTACATTATTCTTTTTAGATATGCTTAGAACCATGTTTGGTAAATAATGGAATATCTTTTTAAAATAATACTCTTATGTTTTGTTTTAACCTTACCACTAGAGAGTCAATGCATTGTTTACAAAAAACCCCTACCAAAAGAAAAGGTAAAAATATCTTTATTCAAAAAACTAAAAGCCAAGCGTAAAAATCTCAAAGAGAAATTTACACTCGGACTTTTATTTTCCATAATCGGAATTGGAATTGGTATGTTTATCGTAGGCTTAATTCTAAAAATAAAATGGATGTGGATTTTAGGTCTCTGTTTGAGTTTTGGCTTTATTTTTACAATCCTACTTTTAGCTTTATTATTTTTTATATTTGGTAACAGAAGGCGCCCAATGCCTCATGCTATTCCTAATGAATAATCATTATGAAAAATTTATATTTTAATTTCATCCTATTCTTGTTTCTTTTTCAAAGTTGCAATACAGATAAGACGATGAATGATCCAATAAAAGAAAACACAAATTCTTCAGAAAATTATTTTGATGCTGCATTAGCAAAAAAATTAAAAGCTGATGATTATGGTATGCACAAATATGTGATGGCTTTATTAAAAAAAGGCCCTAATAGAAATCAAGATAAAGCCACAGCTGATCAACTACAAAAAGCCCATATGGATAATATTAATCGGTTAGCAGAAGAAGGTATTCTTGTTTTAGCTGGTCCGTTTTTGGATGATGATGATTTGAGGGGTATTTATATTTTTGATGTAGAGACTATAGAAGAAGCAAAAAAATTAACGGAGACTGACCCTGCTATTCAAGAAGGAAGATTAATTATGGAATTACATCCTTGGTATGGTTCAGCTGGTGTCATGCAAATAAATGAAACACATAATAAAATCTCTAAAATAAAAATGTAAACCTTTCCCCTTTCATGAAGCCCCAAATCTTTATTTTATGTATCATTCTTTTTTTATTTATTGCTTGTAATAAGAATAAAACAAACTCAAATTTTAAAGGAACAAAAGAAGAAATTGCTTATCAAAAAACATTTCCTTTAATACAAAAAACTTTAGCAAAACATCAAATAAATAAAGATCAATTTGATATTTTGATTCAAGCGTTCAAGGATGAAGAAATTCTTGAATTATATGCGAAAAATAAAACATCCAAAAAATATACATTAATTCGAGAATATTCTTTTTGTAAACCATCTGGCACATTAGGTCCCAAAAGAAAAGAAGGCGATTTACAAACACCCGAAGGACTTTACCATATTAATGTCATTAATCCAAGAAGTACGTATCATCTTTCGTTGGGAATTAATTACCCCAATGAATCTGATAAAATTCTAGGAGACGCTAAGCAACCAGGTAGTGATATTTATATTCATGGCAAATGTGTTACTGTTGGATGTATTCCTTTGACCGATGAAAAAATAGAAGAGGTATTTACAATAGCTAGAATAGCAAGTCAACAAGGACAGAAAAATATTCCTGTTTATATTTTTCCTTTTAAAATGGAAAAGAATTTATTAGAATTAAAGGCAATTGAATTTCCTCAGTTTAAAATTTTCTGGCAACAATTATCTCCTTTTTATCAATTATTCAAAAGAGAGAAAAAGGAGATAAGATTTATAATTAATGCTGAGGGGGAATATATTTTGAAACAGTAAATTTAATTTATATTATTTT
>JAHDFV010000348.1 GCA_020627985.1 Saprospiraceae bacterium | reverse complement strand
TTTTTTTGTTTGTCCATTTGTTACTAGCTTTATTGGATGAGAATCATATTCATACACATTCTGATATTACATGTTCTTGGTGTACGATTCATTTATTTGATAATAACTAACTTACAAGTGGAAATAAACTTTTCCCGAATCTTGTTTTAAAGCAACTTTTCCTTTTTTTATTTATAGTTATCAGAGAATTCTATATTGTAGGATAATCCAATAATTAACTGTTCCATAAAAATTGATATTCCATCTGATGATTTGGATTGACTTATTTTGTTTATTTGTAAACTTCCAAAATTTGCAAGCAACTCAATGTTAAGCCCACCAAATCTATATCTAATTCCTCCTATTCCACCATAAGATAATTGTCCAAAATCTATTGGTAAACCTGTTGAATTTGTCTCTGTATATCCATAATAACCAACATAGCTGTAAAGTGGAAACTGAAGTTTTGATTTACGTCTTAATACCTTCCCAAATAAAAGAGAATATTGGTTTGTTAAGTGTGAATCTGACTTAGAACCCAAGTAGCTTAAGCCCCAAGAAAATTTCTCCCTATTAAATTCTATATATCCTGAATATCCTGTACTTCTCAGAACTTTCTGGGTCAGGGAAGAATTAAAAGAAGCATAACCTATACCACCTCCTATCACGCAATCCTGAGACTTAACATTCGATGATATTAAAAGGAAAGAAAGCACTAATAAAAAACATTTTACTCCGTCATTAAATAATTTACCTACAATTGTTCGATTCATCTCTTTCATTGATTTGATTATCTGGATCCACGCAAACGGAAACTTGATAGAAACCCGGTTGACTTATGCCAAGTTCTAAATTGAAAGTATTTTCTCCATTTTTAATATTTTCAAGTTCAAAAGATGGAACAACTTCATTGCGTTTTCATCGATTATGGAAATAGTTTGGAAGGCAGTATTTGAATCAGCTGACCACAATACTGAAACATCAATTTTTATCGGATTCGTCAGATCAAATACATCTTCACAATCATTTATTAAAGTTGCATTAATAGCTCCTACTATAACTATTGGAGTACCCACGGGTACAAGTTCTGACGGAAAATTCAAAATACTTACTGATAAGTCTTCTATCTCTTGCGAACATTCTTTAGTGCAAGAACATAGTACAACAATTAGTAATAAAATGGATAAGTACGCCTTCATTATTCTAATATCTTTAAAACAGGTAATTCACCTCCTTTTAATGGTGTTGCTTTACCTTCTGGGTCAGTTACTTGGAAATATACATAGTCCTTTCCTTCAATTAATCCCTTAAACGGATAAGAATAGATTCTTGCGGCTGTTGAATATTTATATTCTCCAGTATTAGAGTCAATGCCATTGTTGTTTTCATTTCTTTCATCAACATCATTAAATCCATCTGCTTTTCCCATAATCATATAAAATCCTGCGTCATCAACTCCAAAGCTTGCATTAATAACTGTTGATCCACCACCGCTTATACTCGGTGTTGAAACTGCACTTTCACTTTTTAAATCTCCATTCTGATCTTCAAATAGAATAGGTTGAAAACCTGTATTTGGATCATTTGAAAACATTGCAACGTAATTGTTTGAGTGGTTACCCGTAGCTGCTGCTGTTTCACAAGCAGCATCTAAAGTATTTAATACTGTTGAAGCTACTTGAATAGGTGTTCCAATTGGTATAAGAGCTGAGGCTAAATTCATTATGTCAAACAAAACATCTGCCTTTGGCAAGCTATCACATACATCCTCAAATAAACTACATGAGCTCATTAAGAAGATAGGAATTAAAATAATTAAATTCTTTTTCATGGATTTAGTTTTTATGTCTAATTAAAAATTGATTTATCTATCTTATATAATGCAGCTTTATAAAGGTCTAAATTAGTGCCCTCAAGACCAACTGCCCAAATAAAATTGTCGCGTACAATAAAATCTCTGATTCTTGTACGGTTAAATTTGCTGCCAAAAGTAAACTCCGATATTTTATCTCCATTTACTAGGTCAAAAGAATAAAACCACCCGTTTCCGACTGTAGATTCGTTATGGTCACTATTTGTGCTATAGTACCTTGATTGAATTCCACATGCCATTACTTTCCCATTAAAATAAGTTGCATTATCAAAATAATCAGGATTATCTGACTCTCTGATAACCTTATAGTATTCTTGATCTTCAGAACTGATATTATGATTCAAAACAAAAGGTGAGCTTCTATCTTTCTCTTTGTTTTCATCTTCTAGAGAACCAATCACCATTAGATTAGAATCATGTAATATTGATTGTCCAGGCCTTAAGTAAATTGGATCATTATCATTTCCATATGCTTTCCATGATTTTAGTATTGGAATATTACTTAGTCCAATTGTCATAATTTCAATTCTTCTTATTTCATTATTATTTGATGTCATTATGCCATTGAGTATTAATTCATTGTTTCTTATAAATACATCATAAAATTCCATATTTCTGAATTCATCATCAGTTTCTCCATCTTGATTATAATCACTAAATCTCCAATGATTTTTATATAATATTTCTTTTGATGTTTTATTAATACTAAACTCAAATAAACATGGATATGATATTCCAGAAATCCAAACTGCACCTACACCAATATAAATAAGTTCATTATTCAAGTTATATATTAGTTTGAAATCATTTATGGTTTGAAAAAAATCACGTTCAAAAGTAGATACAATAGTCATATCACTATCATATAACATAAGCCTAGTTCTATCTGGATCTATAGGATCATTTTCATTCTCATCATAACCAGATACGAGGATATATTCATCATTGTCTAGTAGTCCTCTTGGAATGACATCTACATCGTAAATACTAATGTTTGGTGTTATAGTTATTATTTCTTGACCATTTTCATTAAATTTTATGATTTTAGGGTCTAGTATATAATTAATATCAGTTCCTCCTACTTGGCTATTCGCAGTTAAATTTGAATTATCTAGCGATGCAAGAATATAAAATCCATCAATCCCACTAATTATATTTTTGAAATAGCTCTTTCCAGTACCGAATAATTGTTTTTGGAATACAATTTCGTTATTACTCGGAACTTCAGAGTTCTCATATCTACTATTGTCTGTATTTTCTTTCAAACAGTTTGTAAATATGATTGTTAAAATAATGAACAAAAAGCAATTTCGCATTTTTTATTTCAATTTTAATTTGTAAAGTGCCATATAGTTTAAAAGCAACTCAATTGTTTGTTTTGGTATATATTCAAGGTATTTAAAAATATTTGTCATGCTTAAAGAGAAAAATTATAGTTGTATCCATATATGGTAGTTGTGCCCCATCCTTTCCTTAATGCAAAATATAATTTATGTTTTCTACTACTAAGAGATCGAATGCCTATGTCGGAAACTTTATATTGCCTTCCATTATTATAGGCTATACCTGTTTTATCGTCATTAAAATATACTTCATATTTTTCAGTAACTGCTACTTTTCTGAGAGGGTTAGAATTCTGAGAGAAATCATTTGAACCAAATGTGCTAGCTCCGGCATTTTTATAATATGTATAAGTTATAATAGCTTTATAGGAATATCCATTTCCGCTAAACTTTGATACATTCATTGTAACACCTGGCTTACCATTAAGCATTCCATCAGAATAATGACCTAACACCACCTGTTGTGCCTCAACATTAAAGTTAGAAATAGTCGAAATAATAAATAAAATACCTGCAAAAATTCTCATAAGTTAATAGTTAATAGTTAATAATTGATTTTTGTAAAAATAGAACCAGAACAATAACGAACCTAAAAATACTTAAACATTTTGGTGAACAACATCTAATAAGTGGTGAACGACACTGATAAAACTTATACATTTTTAACTTAAAGTATAATTGAATAAAGCCCAAATAACATTTTTGTTACTAGCTTTATTGGATGAGAATCATATTCATAGTTTTATGCATAGCGC